>NZ_JBFAJO010000101.1:0-24508 GCF_040655255.1 Kitasatospora sp. NPDC050463 | reverse complement strand
CCGCAGCGCGGCGGACTCGTTCGGGTAGTCGCCGAGGACCTCGGCGACCATGCGCACCGCACGACGGCGCAGCTCAGGCGGGTAGGAGGAGGGACATGCCATGACTCGAATCCTTACACGAAATCGAGTCTCCACTGAACACGGGGCGGTTCACTCCGCGGCAACGTCCGCGAGGGCGACGGCCGCGACGTGGAGCCGAGCTTGGGCCTGATCGAATCCCAGTCCGTCCGTACCGCCGATACGGTCCCCACCGCGACGAGCGGCTTCGACGCGGCAAGAAGGTCAAGGGGCGCAAGAGGTTCATCGTCACCGACACCCTCGGCCTGCTTCTGGCCGTCCACGTCGTCGCGGCGAACATCCAGGACCGCGACGGTGCGAAGCGGCCTCTGCTGTGGACCCGCCTCGGCCATCCCGGAGTCCGGATGATCTGGGCCAACCAGGGCTTCGCCGGCCGCCCGGTCGACTGGACCGCCCAGATCCTCGGCCGCGAACTGGAGATCGTCCGCAAGTCCCCTGCCCAGCGGGGCTTCCAGGTCCAACGCAAGCGTTGGACTGTCGAACGCACCTTCTCGTGGCTCACCGCCCACCGACGCCTTGCCAGGGACTACGAGACCAGCCCCGCCCATGCGGAGACGATGATCCGCTGGGCGATGATCGGCATCATGGTCCGCCGCCTCACCCGCAGTCGACCCGCGACCCGGGCCGGTGCGTGGTCACAAGGTCAGGAGACTCCTGCCGACTTGTAGAGGCTTGCGAGCACCCACTCGTTCGCAGGCGGCTCCGGACGCGCGAAGACCATGGCCACATCGGCTTCAGTCCGGATGGCGAGCTGGTCGTCGATTGTCAGGGAGTCATCGTTGCGCCACATGCAGCCGAGCTGTTCGAGTTCTTTGATCAGTTCTCCCCACCTCGGGGCCTCGATGGTTTCTTGGGCGGACGCATCGATACAGGAGGCGGTCCGGAACCGGCCCTCGGTGCCCACCGCGTCGAATCCGAGCAGCCACACCGTCCTGTCGGAACCGGCCCAGATCTCCAAGCTGCCGTCCTTGAATCCGACTGATTCGCCGGAGCCCCTCTGTGCAGGCGCGGCCAGGCCGGTATCACGGCCCAGTAGGCGGACTGCCTCCTCGCCGGGCATGCCGAGTCTGAACGCGCCAATCTCGCCGGTGGTCGCGAAAGAAATGATCAAGCCGAATATGGTGGTCACGGCAGGAGGCTATCCGGTACGGTCCACCGAGTCCTCGCTCAGATCTCAAACACGGTCTGAAACCGCGGTGATGGCGCCCATTTCGGCCGCCTGTACATCAGCGTAGGACGCGGCAACGGGTGTGTCGATCAGCCTGAACCGCGACCCAGCGCTCGCGCGCCAGCGCAGGCACAGTCGCCCAAGCCCAGGGCTCGAACGCCGCTCTATCCAAGACGCGTGGATCCCGCAGTCCAAGAAGTCGGCGCAGCGGCCCAGGAGAGCGCACGAAATCGTCCACCGGACAATGCCGGGCTACGGTCAGTTCTAGCCCATCGCGCAGGCGGCCGAGGTGCTCAGCGATTGCCTTTCACTTCGAGTTTCGGATGGTCTCCTCGAAGGCCTGGTCCATGTCGAACAGGGGCTCCCATGTGACCTGAACTACATGGCCGTATGTCTGATTGTGGAATGCCTGATAGCGCCCAAAGGCATCGGGATCCTCCACTTCGATCAACACGTAGCCACCCCATCCCGTTCCGAAGGTCTGGCGGTGCTTCACGCCTCGATCCACTCCGCCCCAATTACCCGTCCGGGCGAAGGCCTTAAAGGCTTCGGACCATGCTTGGTCGAGTTCGGACTTGCTCACACCATCCCGATACGCAAATCGCTGAAGATACATTTGACCCATCGATCTTCTCCTTCACATCCCGTATTACTGCCAGTGTCGAGCGATGGCTACCCAGTTGGCATCCGCTCGACGTCCTGCAGGCAGCATCCGGCAGGGCGTCCGATCGGTGTCGGCAACATGCATTCAACCTCGTGCACATCGATCGAGCCTGCGCCTTCGGGCAGCACTAAGGACGATTCTGCGCTTCCGGGTCCGCCGCCGCCAGCTGATCGAGCGGTCCGGCTCCGGATGAGCTGTGCTGAGCCGGCAAGGAATCCGGCATATCCAAGACTCCTCTCCTTCTCCGGTGGCCGGGCTGCCTACAAAAATTACGGTAGCTCCCTAAAGCAACGGTCAGCGGAATCCGTCTTCGATGAGAGCTGGGCAGTTACGCAGAGTGCTGGCGGCGAGCAATACTCAGCGCGACCGAATCCGCGCATCACACCCAAACACGCTGCGTTACTGATTCTTTTCCGTACTGTTGCGACAGGTAGTAATACCTGCGGCATGCCAGTGCATGCGATACGGCAGAGTGGGGCCCGACCGCGCGGGCGTTTCGTGAACAGGTCTGGCTCGAGGCCGGTGCCTTGAGGGTGCGAAGTGCTCGGCGATCGCTCGTTCCTGCCCCGGGCGGTCAGGCGGCGGCCCTGAGGTCGGCGCGGCCGAACAGAAGCGCGTAGCCGCGCGGCAGGTGGGCGAGGAGGCGGTCGGTGAGCCGCTCGCCCCCGAGAGTCGCGAGGGCGGCCAGGACGGAGGAGGCGTCCCAGCGGGCGCTGGAGAGGCTGGTGTTCAGGGCTCGGGCGACGGCTTCAACGAAGGCGGGCGCGGCGACGGGGTCGGGCAGGGGGATCTGCGAAGCGAAGACGGCGCGGGCCCGCTGGGGGAGCGCGGCGGCCAGTTCGCAGCGTTCGTCGCCGGTGAGCTGGGAGCCGAGGACGACCAGGACCGTGTCGAGGACTCGTTCGGCTTCCTCGTCGCTGGGGTAGCGGCCGAGTTTGCGGACCTGCTGGATCAGGCGGCGGTGCGGGGTCATGGGCGGTGGCCTTCCAGGGCGGACCGCCGCGGCGTGGGCGGCGGCGCGAAAGCGGGTCAGGGTCGGTGGCCGGGGGCGGGGAGGCCGAACAGGACGTCGTAGCCGGGCGGAAGCTGGAACAGGACGCGCTCCATCAGGTCGTCGCCGGCGGCGTCGGCCACGGTGGACAGGACGGCCCCGATGTCCCAGACGGCGGTCTTCTCGGTGGTGCCCTCGATCCAGGCGGCGGTGGCACGCACGAACCGTTCGGGACTGAGCGGTTCGGCGGCCTGCAAGGGGTTGAGCAGGATCAGGGCGAAGGTCTCGGGCAGACTGGCCGCGAGCTTCGCGCGTACGTCGCCGACCAGGTGGGCGCCGAGCAGGGCCAGCACGACGCGGGTCGTGCGTTCGGCGTCCTGGGGCGTGTCGTACTCGCCGCGCTCCTGGACCCGGTCCAGGAATGCCTCCCATCGAAGAGTCGCCGCGACTCCTCCCTTCGTCCCCGCACGGTCCGGGCCGGCCCAGGTCGCGGCGCACAGGGCCGCTCAGGGGTCGGCGGCTAGGCGGCCAATGCGGCCGGTGAGCTTGAGCAGCCAGGCCACGGGCCCGCCGACGCCGAGCAGCAAGAGCCGCCCGCCGTACCGCTCGTCGTGGTTGCGGGCCTGGACCAGAACGCCCGGACCCGAGCAGTCCATGAACGTCACCTCCGACACGTCGAGCACCACCTCCCGGTGCACCTCAAGCGCGGCGGCCAGCCAGCGGCGAAGGCGAGGCGCGATGGCGAGGTCGATCTCACCGCCGGCCCTCACCAGGGACGGTGCCAGCCGCCCATCGCGTATGACGCCGGTGGCGCGCGAACCGGACCGGGGGAAGCCGGGACCGGAGGCGGGGAAGTTCCGTGCCGCCCGCCCGGGGGCGCGGGCGGCACGGAACGGCACACGGACGCGGTCAGGCCCGGATCTCCTTGCGGCTTCCGCCGTGGCTGATGGCGATCTTGCGGGGTTTGGCCTTCTCGGCGACCGGGATCTTCAGGGTCAGCACGCCGGAGTCGTAATCAGCGCTGATCCCCTCGGGGTCGAGGGTGTCGGAGAGCATGACCTGCCGGGAGAACACGCCGAACGGACGCTCGGACAGCTCCCGCTTCACGTCCTCGCCCTCGTGGCGGGGACGCCGTTCGGCCTTCACGGTCAGCATGTTCCGCTCGACATCGATGTCGATCGCCTCCGGGTCCACACCCGGCAGGTCGAAACAGACCACGTACTCGTCGCCGACGCGGTAGGCGTCCAGCGGCATCGGGGCCGGCCGCGACCACGTACCGGTCGTGCCGAAGAACTGCTGGGTCAGCCGGTCCAGCTCGCGGAACGGATCGGTGCGCATCAGCATCGCGAAACACCTCCATCACTCGTGGGTGCCCAGTGCGCTTCACCTGAATCCGTTCTAACATGTCATCCGTCGGATGACAAACCCGAAAGTCGTCAAAGGAGTGACACCGATGGGAAAGCGGCCCGGAGCACCCGCCACGGGTGGTGAACCGCCAGTCGGACCGGCGTCCTTCCTCGCCGCCACCGCGGCCCTCGCGGCCATAGAGGAGGCTGTCCGGACCGCTCAGGGCACTCCTGCCACGACCCCGTCCACCGCCCAGGACGGCCCCGAGCACGCACTGGCCACCCTGCTTCTGCTGCGCGAGCTGCGCACCGAACTCGCCGGCTGGGAAGCCCCGCTGGTGGAGGCCGCCCGAGCCTCGGGCGCCACCTGGGCCGACCTCGCCCAGCCCATGGGCGTCGCCAGCCGGCAGGCCGCCGAGAACCGCTACCTACGTCTCAAGCCCACCACCGACCCGGGCGCGCCCACTGGCGCCGGACGGGTCAGGGCGGTCCGCGACCGGCGCGCCGCCGAACGCGCCGTCACCGCTTGGGCCCGCGATCACGCCGGCGACCTGCGCCGGCTCGCCGCCGAAGTCACCACCCTGAGCGACCTCGCCCCCACGGCCCGCCCCGTGCTCGACGACCTCCACACCGCGCTCGGCGCGCCGGACGCCGCCGAACTCCTCCTACCGCTGGCCGCCATCCGCCCACACCTCGGCAGCCACCACCCCAGCATCGCCCACCGCCTCGATGACCTCGCCCAGCACACCAACCAACTGCGCCATGACAGTGACCACCGGCGCGCATGACCCCCTGGCCTCCGAGGCGCGATGGCGGCGGATCGAGGACCAGCTCGCCGCCCTCCGACGCCGGATGCGGACCAACAGCGGCGCCGCTGCCGCATCGATGGGCGTATGCCTCGCGGGACTGGAAGCCGGGCCGAAAGGGTCTCGCTCGCCCGGCGCCGCCGCGGCAACACGACGGAGATCACTCCTTCCCCGGTCAGGTCAGCCCTACCGGGCGGGCGAGCCCGACCGGGCGGGCGAGCCCGGACCGCCCCGGGCGCGGACACGGCCAAGTCGCTGGATCTGCCAGGGCTCCGAGCGCCGGGGCTGCCGGGGCGCTGCACGCCGGCATCGTAGTCGGCCCTGATCTTGTCGGTCGCGAGCGTCTCACCGAGGAACACCTGGCGGCTGAAGACGCCGTAGGGCCGTTCAGCGACGACCACCTCGCGGTCCTCGACCTCCGGTGCCGCCGCTCGGCGGATCCGTCGCTCTCATAGGCGTCCATCGGCATCGCGGCCGGCCGGGCCGTGGTGCCCAGCAGCTGCTGGGCGAGCCGGTCGAGCTCGCGGAACGGATCGGTTCGTAGCAACAACATGGGCCACTCTCCTCGTGAGTCGGTGCCGGCCATGAGGCTCTCGCGGGAGTCCACCCATCAGTCCATATGCCTTCTTTCGGGCATCTTGACAAGCGTTGGCCAAGCTTCTATCCAGTTCTATGAGGAGGTTTGCCGGGGGCGCCCGGGAGGTGGTCCGCCATGACGGGATCGAGAGACCGACGCGATCACTACGCGGTGCTGGGGGTGGAGCCCACGGCGTCCGCGCGACAGGTCACCTCGGCCTACCGCACCCTGGTCCGGCTGCTACATCCCGACACCTGCCCCCTCGCGCCGGGATCGACCGAGCGACTCGGCGCGGTGGTCGCCGCCTACGAGGTCCTGCACGATCCCGAGCTGCGGGCCGCCTACGATGCCGAACGCCGGACCGCCCGGCCCCAGCCGCAGGCCGCCCTCGCCTCGGCCAGTCCCCCGGCCGCGCGCCGACGGGTGTCCGTACGGTTCGTCCGGGAAGGCGGCGGCGTGGGGCCTGTGCGCGCCACGCCGGCTCCCTCCAGCGCAGCGATGCTGCATGGGGCCGAACCACTCGTTCGGGTGGGCCCGGTGCGGATCGAACCGCCGGGCGCGTCGGTGTGGGCGCGGGATGACGCCGACGACCTCTGGGAGTGGATACAGCACGGGCTGTGGGAGGTGGACCCATGGCTGTGAACGGCAGCGACTTCCGCACCGCCGTCGCCTGGTGGGACGGGCAGGCGACCCTCGCGGTCACGGGCGAGATCGACCTCGCCACTGCCGCCGAGCTCGACAGCCACGTCAAGGAGTGCCTGGCGCGCCGACCCAGCCGCGTCGAGCTGGACTTCGCACAGGTGCGATTCTGCGACAGCTCGGGCGCGGGCGCCCTGGAACGGCTCCATCGTCAGGCGCAGGAGGAAGGCGTCGTCCTGAAGGTCACGGATGTGCGGGCACCGATCGTCGCCCGGGTGTTCGATCTTCTCGGCCTCACCGACCTGGTCGAACCTCACCGACCTGCCTCACCGACCTGCTTGAACCCGGACTGGCTTGCAGGGGCCGCGTACCGCGGCGCGGGTGCGGGGCCGCGGCTCCAAGACCGCCCTCGCGCCTCGGCCGTTGGTCAGACTCCCGGGATCGGTCCGGTGTAGACCAGCTCCGCGGCGGTGTGCTGCGCTTGGCGCAGATGGGTGCCGGCGCGTTCGATCGCCGCGATCGCGCATCCGAGTTCGAAGGCGACATCGGCCTGCTTCCGCACCGGAGTGGGCGGGTCTTCGAGGACCGCGAGATGTTCCGCGTCGATCGCGTTCAGGCCGGCCGCGAGCTGATGCAGTGTGCGGGGAAGCTGCTCCAGCAGGCCCGCCAGTGCACCGATCGTGTGATGGACGTCCGTCGGGAACGGGTAGGCACTGGTTCGGGCGGTGGAATCGTTGAGGCGACGGATCTCGTCGGCTGCGGCCACAGCGATCTCGCGAGGCGTTCGGTCCATCAGCATCGCGCGACCTCCTTATGCCCGCGCCCTTGCGGGCTCGGGCCAGTTCTCAGGCGTGGGCAGAAACACCCGTCCATGGGCTCCGGCCGCCAGGGCTGGGCCAGGCCGGCGACGGCTCCTCGGGCTCTGGCATCGCCGCAGGGACATCCTCATCGTGCCCGTCCGCCGCGCCAGCGGCCCGGCTCACCGCCGAGCGCAGTTCGGCCACCGTCTGCAGCGCCTGGGTCGAATGGACCGCGATACGCGCGAACGGCGACGGCCGGCGCAGGTCGACGCTCACCACGACGTCCGTGAACGGGCGCATAGCCACGAAGTCCCGGCCGCCGGGATGATGCCAGACCCCCAGACACAGCCTGCCGGGGACCAGCACGCCGCTCTCACGGGCGCCACGAAGCACTCTCCATGTCTCCCGGGTGATCGTGACCTTCTCCACCGCCGTCAGCGGTACCCGAACCGGTCCTGAGCGCGTCGCGAGCCGCTCCCACCAGCGCTGCCGTACCACCAGCTCCGCGCCTTCGATCGTCAGCCTCGCCATCGCCTCACACCTCCCTCACCGGCGGCAGCCTGCGGATCCCTCGCCCGCACGGGCGAGGCCGTCTCCGCTGCTCTGCCTTCACCGGCACCGGACGCGGGCGGGCCGAGCTGCTCCGGTTGAAGATGGGCCCGCGCTCCGAGCGGCGGCGCTCCGTGCCGCTCCGGCCGGTGAGCCGCGGTGTCGGCAATCGGTTGACGCGGTGTGCCGACCGGGCCCGGCGGCGTCGGAATCGGTCGGCGGGCCAGAATGCGTCCTACCCAGTGGCGCCCACACTCGGGGCAGGGCGGTGCTCCCTGGGGGGTATAGGGCGAGTCCACCGCTACGCCGTCGCGGGAGAAGTACTCCCAGTCCCGTCCGTCGTCATCACGGTAATGCTGGACGTCGTAGTCCATGCTCCACTGGCGCCAGCAGTGGCCGCAGGTGAACTCCACGCGTTCCAGTGCCAGTTCAGTGATCACTGTCGACACCTCCTTCGCCGACGCGATTCACCACTCTGCTCAGGCGACGGCTGCGGTTGGCACGGCATCCGGCCGACCGGGCGCCGGACTGCATCCCATCAGTACGTATACATCCAAACTGGCCGCCGACACAACCGCGGAACGAGAGGCGGTCGAGAAGGCCTGACCCCATCTCGCATCGGATCGTCGGGGCACGATCGCCCGAGGGCATCACCACCCGGGGGCGTGTAAGCGATCTCGTGTAAGTGCCTTGTACTTATCGGATGCTGAGCCGGTCCTCGAAGAAGAGTGAGAAGAACTGGTTCAGTGCCTCCTTCCAGTGTGCGGCGACGTGGTTGACGTCGCGCGCATTCGGGCTGATGAGCTCCCGCACCGCGAGGTAGAGCACCTTCAATGCGGCCTGCTCGGACGGGAAGTGGCCGCGGTTGCGGGTGGCCTTGCGTAGGCGGGAGTTGATCGACTCGACCCTGTTCGTGGAGTACACCACCTTCCTTATCGCGAGTGGGAAGGCGAGGTAGGGCGTGAACTCGCTCCACGCGCTGCGCCAGGTCCGCGCCACGGCCGGATAGCGAACTCCCAAGTCGGAGGCGGCCCGGCGATCAGCACCTCCCACACCGCATCCGGCTGGCCGGGCGCCGTCCGCCCATCCCTGTGCCACTCAACGGCCAACTGCGAGTAGATCGGGGAAGCGGAGAACCGTTCCCGCAACCGTCTCCCGGGCTGAACTCCATGTCACCGGCGTCATGCCAGGAGAACGAGTGCGGCCCAAGCCCGGCACGCTTGACTCGACCCGGCACCGCGCTTGTGCGCATCTCCCCCGGCACAGCGCGGCCAGCCGCTCTGCCAGGGGCCTTCAGCGCGGCTCCGTGAGCGGTTATGGCCGTCGGTGGAATGAGTGCAGCATCTCACCGGGCCGGAAGTCCAGCGCTGTCAGGAGCCGGATCGCAGCGCCGTCGTCCTCCTCGGAGTCGGCGTCGGTTTCGCGGATCCAGGCAGTCATTTCCCGGGCGTGATGTTCCGCTGCGACGTCCAGGCACTGTTCGAGCAGATGGCGGCCCAGGCCCCGGCGGCGGTGATCCGGATGGGTGGTGATCCATCGAAGGGCGGCGGCCTGGTCCGCCGCCCGGTCAACCGTGGCCTCGCAGACGAGCGTGCCGTCGAGGTGGCACAGCTCCAGGTGCCAGCCAGGCGGATCGTCCCGGTCGGCGACGGAGGCGATGGGGTAGGTGGCGGGGCCGGGGCGGTCACCGAGCGGACGATGAAGGCTGTGCCAGGTGTGGTGGGTGGAGAATCCGGCTGCGTCGAGGACAGCGCGGGTGGCGGAGCGGCGCCCTACGGCCAGACCGGCGGGGCTCCCGGGGGCGAACGGCGGCGGGCCGGCGAGGGCTTCCACGGCCCTGGTCCACCCCAGCGCCGTGAGGGCCGCGTCGATCAGCGCGGTGGCCACGCCATGGTCCTCGCGGCAGTGCAGCGCGAGGATCTGCCCCGCGTCGTCACTGGGTGGCAAGGCGAAGATGACGACTCCGGCGATGCGACCAGCCGCATCTTGTGCGACCTCCATGCGCGGAACGAGAAGGTTCCGGCCGGCATGTCCGCCTGCGCGGATCGCGGCATCGAGGGTGCCCGGAGTGATGTGCGGTTGGCCAGGTAGCCGATCGGCTTCGATCAGGGCGAGCATTTGGTCCCGATCCGCCGCCTCATACGGCCTGATGAGCCAGCTGCCCGCCTCAACGCCCATGATCGCCCCCACTGCTCGCTTGGCCGCTGTTCCTCCACAGAGTGCCGTTCACACCCCATCGGCGCCAGAACCCCCGACATGTGGCAGCGGGGGGATCCACCCGTTCGGGGTAGCCCAACGGGTGGCTGGCGGCGTTCACCCGGGAAGAGTCCTGGACTGGCGGTGCCTGCGGCGCGGGGTTTGCCTGACAGGGCAGTCCCGCTTCAGGGAGGTCCCGATGTACGAGATGCGCGCTGAATTCGATCCGGCCAAGCCCGACTTCGTGCTGATGTGGCACGCGTTGCCCAAGAACTCGGCCGGCCTGACGCTGTGCGGCCGTCTGCTGCCGCCGAGCCAGGCCGTGGTGAAGCCGCAGGACGCGCCAACCGACCAGTATTGCCCGCCCTGCATCGCACTGGTCGGACAGGCCATGGAGGCCGCCGCGCACTGACCGGTCAGGGCGGTACGCTCGAACTCCCCGGCGTAGACATCGAGATCGTCCTTGCTCGGCCAGGCCGGGAGGACCCCCGGTGGGGAAGCGGTCGCGCAGCCGGCCGCCGGCGCGGGCAACGAGGTCCTTCTGCCCGCCCGGCCGCAGCACAGCACCCGTGCGGCGGCCGTCCTGCCCTTCGCGCCCCGCAACCACTGGTCAGCCCAGGCCGGGCAGGCTCCGCAGTTCCGAGACGCGGAGCAGGCGGGCCAGCAGCACGAACAGCACCAGCATCGCGACACCGCCGGCAGCCAGCGCCAGCACAGAGTCGACGACCGGAGCAGGGACGGCGCCGGAGCAGAAGCGCGCCACCGCCCAGCCGACGGTGCCGGCGGCCCCCGCCGCAGCGTGAGCTTCCCATACGTACGCACGAGCCGCTTGCCGTCCAGGCGGCCTTCCAAACGGCGGCGCAACTTGAACCCGGTAACGAGCAGGCCACCGGCGTAGGACGCTGCGTAAGCGGCCGCCATGCCGATGACGGCCCGGCGCGGGGGCAGGAAGAGGTGGCAGCCAGTGGCCAGGATGATGTCGAGGCCGGAGATTCAGACAGCCATCCAGAAGGGGGTGCGGGTGTCCTCGAACGCGTAGAAGGTGTTGGTGGGCAGTCCGAGGGCGGTGCCGCCGAGGGTGCCCGCGCCGGTCAGGTCTACGTCCGTGCCGTAGAGCGCCTTGCTCGCCGAGCAGGCCGGCTCAGGTGTTGGCGTGCTGGGGCAGCAACAGCTCGGCGACCGTCCCGCCGCCGGGCGCCGGGGAGAGCTGGGCGGTGCCGCCGTGGAGTTCGGCCACCCAGCGGACGATGGCGAGGCCGGTGCCGGTGCCGGTGCTCGCCGGCCCGGTGACGCGGCGCTCGAAGACCCGGGTGCGGTCCTCAGCGGGGATGCCGGGGCCGTGGTCCCGTACGGTGATGCGGCCCGGGGTGACGTTCACGTCGACCGGGGTGCCGCCGCCGTGGCGCAGGGCGTTCTCCACGAGGTTGCGGACGGCCTGGGCGAGCAGTTCGGGGTCTGCGCTGACGACTGCGGCCTCGGTGGTGAGCGTGACGCCGCTGTGGTCGGGGAGTTCCTCGACGGTCTGTTCAACAAGCTGGTCCAGCCGCAGCGGGGTGAGCTCGATGTCCTGGGTGCCGGCCTCGACGCGGGCGCGGGCCAGCAGGCCGGTGACCAGGCGGCCCAGGCGGTCGACCAGTCGCACGGCCTCGTCCAGGGCGGCGGGTGCCCGGGTCGGTGCGGTGCTGCCGCCTTCGACCACCAGCCGAAGGGTGGCCAGCGGGGTGCGCAGTTCGTGTGCTGCCTCGGCGAGGAACTGTTCCTGCTGGTCGAGTCCCCGCAGGGCGGGTCGCATCGCCCGGCCGGACAGGAGGTGGCCGACCGCGGCGGCTGCCAGCACCAGGGCCGTGCAGCCCGCGGCCAGCCAGTGCAGGAGTCGGGTGTGGGCGGCCAGGCTCCGGGCGGGGTCGGCGCCGACCAGGACGGCGGCGCCGATCCTGTCGTCGTCCCAGACGGGGGCCGCGGCCCACTGGTGTTCCCGGCCGTCGGCCTCGGCGCTGACCAGGACGGTCTCCTGGTCGTGCTGGACCAGCTGCCAGATCTCCTCCAGTGCTTCCTGGTCCGGTAGAGCGGCCCGGGAGTCGCGTGCGTAGCGGATCTGCGGCGGGCCGTGTTCGGGCGCCTGGAGGACGCCCAGCATCTCGGCGCTGCGGGCCAGGTCGTCGTCCGACAGGGCGTCGAGGTGCAGGACGCCGCCGTCGTAGTACATCGTGCGGGCGAGCCCGTCCGCCCGGTGGCTGACGCCGTTGTCGAGCTCGTCAGTCCGGGACCGGCCGTCGGTACGCACGGCGATGACGGCGAGCACCAGCAGGCAGGCGGCGGTGGTCGCGGCGAACAGCAGGGTCATCGCCCAGCGGGCGCGGTGCAGGCGCGCGACGGCGGGAGTGCGCGGCGTCACAGGCCCGCGGCCTGGTCGTCGATGCGGTAGCCGACACCGCGCACCGTCCGGATGAGTTCGGGCGGGCCCAGTTTGCGGCGCAGTTGGCCTATGAGGACGTCGACGACGTTGGAGAGCGGTTCGGCCTGCTCGTCCCAGCAGCGTTCGATGAGGTCGGTGCGGGTGACGACCTCGCCCGCCCGCAGCATGAGGACCTCCAGGACCGAGAACTCCTTCGCGGTGAGGGTCAGGAGTACGCCTGCTCGCCGTACCCGGCGGCGCGGCAGGTCGAGTTCCAGGTCGCCCACCCGCAGCTCGGGCAGCCGTGCTGGCTGGCCGCGGCGGCACAGGGTGCGGACCCGGGCGCTGAGTTCGGCGAAGGCGAAGGGCTTGACGAGGTAGTCGTCGGCGCCGTGCTCGAAGCCGGCCACGCGGTCGGTGACCGCGTCGAGGGCTGTGAGCAGGAGGATCGGCAGGGTGGAGCCCCGCCTGCGCTGGGCGGCGAGGAGGGTGAGCGCGTCGCCGTCGGGCAGGATGCGGTCCGCGATGAGGCAGTCGTAGGTGTTGACCGCGAGCTTGAAGTCGGCGTCGGCGAGATCGCCGGCGAAGTCGACGGCGAAGCCGGCTTCGCGCAGACCTCTGATGATCACGGGGCCGAGTTCGGGGTCGTCCTCGAGGACAAGTACGCGCATGACGGGCGAGCCTACTGGGTCGAAAAGGGTGCGAACGCCGCTGTAGTGGTGATTGGCCGTTATGTCCGATGAGTGTCCGGGGCCCGTGTTCGGTTGCGCCGCTGCCAGACGGAGCCCCGGGTGGGACGGCCGGGTGTCCGCACCGGTGGCGGGCCGGAAAGCGGGGTCGTGCGGGCTGGCGGGGTATGCCACGGCGTCCTCATGTTGGCCTCATGGGCCGGCTGACAGTGTGCGGGCATGGCAAAGATTCGTACTCGTGTCATCGGCATCGCCGCCGCAGCTCTGGCCGCTACGGTCGTCGCGGTGTTCTGCGTCCAGTCCGTACAGGGATCGGACGCCCTGGCGGGATCACCACGTGCCGAGGTTCGCGTCGACCAGGTCGGCTATACGCCCGGTGAGACCAAGCAGGCCTACCTCATGACCTCCGTCCCCGCGTCCGCGACGTCCTTCCGGGTGCGTGACGCCGCCGGGAACGAGGTCCTCAGCGGCAGGGTCGGAGCTTCCACCGGGCGGTGGAACAGCACCTACCGGGCGGTTCACACCCTGGACCTGTCCGGCCTGACCGAGCCCGGCGACTACCGGGTCGAGGTCTCCGGGCGCGTCACCGCCGTCTCCCCGCAGTTCCACATCGCACCCGCCGGTGACCTCTTCGGCAAGCTCATCCAGGACAACGTCGGCTTCTTCCAGGCCCAGCGCGACGGAGCCGACGTCGTCCCCACCAAGCTGCGGCGCCGACCCTCCCACCTGGCGGACCGCCAGGCCACCGTCTACGACACCCCCGCCTACGACGACGACGAGAAGGTCCTGACCGCGCCCCTCAAACCGGTCGGCGGCCCGATCGACGTCTCCGGCGGCTGGCACGACGCCGGTGACTTCCTCAAGTTCACACACACCGCCTCCTACTCCACCGCCGCTCTCCTGCTCGCGCAGCGAACCACGCCCGTCGGCGGGAAGGAACTGGCCGCCGAGGCCCGCCACGGGCTCGACTGGCTCGACAAGATGTGGGACGACAAGTCCCACACCCTCTACGTCCAGGTCGGCCTGGGCAAGGGCGACACGGACGACGGCTCCGGCAAGATCCGATCCGACCACGACGACTGGCGCCTGCCCGAGGCCGACGACGCCCTGCAGGTCAAGCCCGGCGACCCGAACTACATGATCAAGCACCGCCCGGTCTTCCGCGCCGCACCCCCCGGCAAGCCCATCAGCCCCAATCTCGCCGGACGCGTGGCCGCCACCTTCGCCCTGGCCGCGCAGCTGGACGCCGCCGACAACCCCGCCCGGGCACGCGCACAGCTGGAGAAGGCCGCGCACATCTACGCACTCGCCGACACCGAGCCCGGCGGCCGGCTTGTCACCGCCTTCCCGCACGGCTTCTACCCCGAGGCGTCGTGGCAGGACGACATGGAATTCGGCGCGGCCGAGATGGCCCTCGCCGCGAAGGCCCTCAACGACGGCCGGGCGGCCGGCTGGGCCAAGCAGGCCGGCCACTGGGCCAAGCAGTACCTCACCTCCGACACCCTCGGCACCCTCGGACTCGGCGACATCAGCGCACTCGCTCACGCCGACCTCGCCAAACTCCTCGACTCCGGCACCGAGAGCACCGAGGCCACCCGAGGCGACCTCGTCGCCGACCTCAAGCGCCAGCTCGACGACGGCAGCTCCCGCGCTGCCAAGGACCCCTTCCGAGCCGGCGCCGTCTACACCGATTTCGACTCCGTGCCCCACGCCTTCGGCCTGGCCGCCACCGCCCAGCTGTACCAGCGCGTGACCGGCGACTCCCACTACGACGCGTTCGCCACCCAACAGCGCAACTGGACGCTGGGCGCCAACGCCTGGGGCTCCTCCTTCGTCATCGGAGCCGGCAGCACCTTCCCGCACTGCCCCGAGCACCAGCCCGCCAACCTCGCCGGTGACCTCAACGGCGAAGGCGACATCCTCCGCGGCGGCGTCGTCAACGGCCCCAACGCGGCAGACAAGCTCAAGGACCTCAACTCCTTCCCCGGCATGCGCAAGTGCCCGGCCAGCGACGGCAACCCCTTCGCCGCGTTCGACGGCCGCGGCGGCGGCTTCACGGACCACGTAGGCGCCTGGCAGACCGTCGAATCCGCGGACGACTTCACCGCCACCGCCCTGCTCTCCTTCACCTTCTCCGCCACACCCAGCCCCGAGACCGCCCGCCGCTGACAGCGGCCACGAGCCACACGCCACCGCGCACCGGGGCGAAGCCGCCGAGTGACCGGGCCTATCGGCAGCGGGCATAGCCGGGCAGGCGGAACACCCCGGCGGAGTTCGTCAAGCTGGGCGGTGGCGAGGCAGGCTGGTCCAAGGGTCACCTGATCGACCAGCGGTTCGGTGGATTCGGCAGGACCTGCGAAACATCATCACTCAGACCAAGGTTCAGAACATCGGCCCATCAACGAGGCCGAGAAGGTCATGAGGGAGATGTCGCATGTCGAGAACACGGGGAACACCGTCATCCTGAGCGTCACACCCCACTGCGACAATCCGGGGCGCTCGCCACCAGGGTTACCATCGAGGCGGTCAACGACTTCGGCTGGTCCTTCACCAAAACATTCGCCAACCTGTGAGATCACCGTGAACGAACTGCCGAGCCTGACGGCCCTCTGCCCGCCGTCCGCCGAGAAGGTCGAGTTGGCACCGGCGGCCCGGGCGGGATTCGAGATCCCGCCCAGCCACGGGGCGCTGACCGACACTTACGGTCCGGGGTGCTTCGACGAGTTCCTCTGGGTGCACGCCGTGGGCTCGACCCGGCCCGGTTCGGACCTGGTCCGGCAGACGAAGGAGGCGCGGCAGCTGCTGCGGGACTACCCCCAGTCCGGGCTGCAGGACCTGCTCGCCGAGCACGGCCTGACCACCGACGACCTCGTGCAGTGGGCGGTGACCGACAACGCGGACATGCTGTTCTGGCTGCCCGTCGGCGATCCGGACGACTGGCCCACACTCGCCGCCCAGGCCGGATGGCTCCGGTTCGCCCGGCTGCCCCTCAGCTCCACCGGGGTGCTGCTGGCACTGCTCTCCGGTGTGCTGCGGCTGGACCTCTTCCCGGACGACTTCCCGAGTGAACGTCCGGAGTTCTCCGTCCACCCGTACGCCTAGCGGCCGAAGCGACCGAAGGAGAGCAAAGCCAGCCAGTCGTCCACCTCTACGTGCCTCCCCCTCGCCCGGTAGGAGCGCGTCGAGCACGAAACCCGGGTGTCCAGGACGGTCAGCGGTTCGCCGTCCAGCGCGGCCAGCACGCTGCGGCCCAGCCCCGTCCGGCTGTACTTGTCGGCGCTGTGGACGAGGACACACACGGGCTGCCCGCCGTCGTCACCACGGTGGAGGCCTTCGTCGAGGACGGCATCGCCGCGGGCTCGCGGTAGCTCCTGTCCCGTCTTCCGGACCGTGGTCTCGCTTGATGTGTCCTCGAGGCGGCCGACCGTCCGGCTAGGGTTGCCCCGCATGACTCACACCGAGATCGAGGTCACCGCGGAGTT
The DNA here is from genome assembly GCF_040655255.1 of Kitasatospora sp. NPDC050463. Taxonomy (NCBI): domain Bacteria; kingdom Bacillati; phylum Actinomycetota; class Actinomycetes; order Kitasatosporales; family Streptomycetaceae; genus Kitasatospora; species Kitasatospora sp. NPDC050463. The sequence continues at coordinate 8,128 of NZ_JBFAJO010000101.1, read as the reverse complement.
GGTCCGGGATCTGCTGCGCGACCAGCATCCCGACCTGGCGGACCGCCCGGTGAGGCTCGGCGCGCGGGGCTGGGACAACCAACTGTGGCGACTCGGCGACGACCTCGCGGTCCGACTGCCCTGGGCAACGCAGTCCGCAGACGCGCTGTTGCGCAAGGAACACGCCTGGCTGCCCGCCCTCGCCCCGCGCCTTCCGCTACCGGTCCCCGTCCCCCAGCGCCTCGGTGAACCCTCCGAGCGGTTTCCGAGGCCGTGGATCGTCACGACCTGGGTGCCGGGCGAACCCGCCGACCGCTCCCCCGTCACCCGCGCCACGGACGCGGCCGACACCTTGGCCGCCTTCCTGACGGCCCTCCACCACCCCGCCCCCAGCGGGGCGCCCACCGGCCGCGACCGCGGAGGGCCACTGGCCGACCGTGCCGAAGGATTCGCCGGGCAACTCGCCGCCGCCACCGAGATGGGACTGGTCCCCGACCCGCACGCTATCCGCACGCTCTGGAAAGACGCCGCCTCCGCGCCCGACTGGGCAGGCCCCGCGCTGTGGCTCCACGGCGACCTCCACCCGGCCAACGTGCTCACCGCCGACGGCACCCTCTGCGGCGTGATCGACTTCGGCGACCTCTTCGCGGGCGATCCAGCCTGCGACCTCGCCGCCGCGTGGATCCTGCTCCCGGACGGCGCCGCCGACAGCTTCTTCGCGGCGTACCAGCCGACCCCGGACGCCCCGACCCTGCGCCGCGCCCGAGGCTGGGCGTTGCTGAAAGCCCTCTCCTGCATCCTCATCGCAGAGGCCGGCGTCCACGGCCGGCCCGGCGGCAAGCCCACCTGGGGCCCGCCTGCTCACGCCGCGTTGCGACGCCTCCTCGCAACAGTCCGCCGACCTGGTGAACACGGACCTCCGACCGACGCCACCGAAGCGCGTCGCCCGGCGTGAGCACCGTCAGGGAGCCCGGCAGCACGTAAGTCTCCCCGGCCGCCCCTCCGGTCACCCTGAGGTCGAGGAAGGACCCCCACGGGAGGTCTGCGAGGATCGACGGGCGGTGCGCACCGCATCCCATTGCCCGCGGCGCGCACCGCCCTGTTCCGCCCCAGGCCCTTGGCGGTCGGCGGCCCTGCGGTCGGGCCGCCGACCGTCGAGGCCGACATCGCAGCGGGCGTGCGGTAGCTCCTGTCCAGTCGGGGCCCCGCGCTCACCACGGCAACCGAAGGCCGACCACTACCCGGCTGGGCCGCCGACGCCGGCCGCACCAAGGACGTCGGCCGGCGTCAGGCCCGCACCGCGCTGCTCGAGGCCGTCGCACGCCACCACCACGCTCGCCTGCTCGCCGCCATCGTCGGGCTCGGCGGTGAGCTGGAGCTCCCAGCTACCGGCAACAGGCGCTTCAGGGGCGTGGTCATCCCAGCGGACTGCGCGGTCAGCGTCGGCGGCCGCCGATGCGGCGGTCATCGGCCAGTGCGGTCAGCGGGCCGTACTCGCAGGCAAGCTGGTTCCACGTCAGAACCTCGCCACAGCGGGCCGGGAACTCCTTCGGGTCGAACTCGGGCATGGTCCAGGTGCCAGTGCCCCGGTCCCGCAGCCACAGGTCCCCGTCACCGTCCACCACAGTCGGCGGGGCCGGTACGGGCTCAGCCTGATCGGTGGGCTCCCAGGTGACCCGGCCCGGGTGGGAAACGCGGCGCAGCTCGGTGGTGGCCAGCCGCGCGGCCAAGTCACGGGTGGACTCTTCGGCATCCTTGACCGACGCGAGTCGGAATGCGTCATCAAGTACGGGCAGGGCTGGATTCTTGCTGCGCTTTGAACTCATACGCTGACTACCTCCGGTGGGGGGCGTCACATCCGTTATGGCACCCCGTAGAGGAACACGGTATCCGAGGCGGGAGCCGGGCCGGCTACCACCACTGTCCAGGTGGAGGCGCTGGAAGGCCCCGGGCGGTGGGGTTAGGTGGTGAGCCGGTCCTGGACGTGGCGCAACCCGTGGTGGTAGCGATCAGATCTGGCAGTCCGGGTCAGCGAAGGTCAGGCCGCCAGCCGCGAGCGGACGCCGGGCCGGCGTGGGCGCGGCCGCGGTCTTGCCGGGCTTGGCGGGCTTGGCGGGCTTGGCGGGCTTGGCGGGCTTGGCGGGCTTGGCGGTGACCACCCGCAGCACGCAGCCCTCCTCGCCATCCGGCTCGACGAGCAGCATGCCGACGGCGCGCAGCTCGTGCGCCGAAGCCCGCGGGACGTGCCCCTCGCGCTGGCCACCGAGCATGCCGGCGAGTTCGACGACCGGCAGGTGGCCGACCGTGCCGTCCGGGTGGCGCAGCCGCAGGACGACCTGGTCGAGGACAAGGTCGGGCCCCAGCGCCTGGCCCGGCATCTTCGGCCGGTAGATCGGGTGCGGCCGGACCATGCGGCGGGTCATGTCGTTGGTCTCGGGACTGAGGCGGGGGTCGGCGGCGGCCCTTTCGGCGGCCTCGACCCCGTGACCAACCTGACCACGTCCAGGGGCGTCCTCCTGGTCCTCGTCTCCTGGCACCCCGACGCCCCGGCCGGGATCGAGCGGGCCACGGCCGCCCTGGCCGCCGGCCTCGCCGAGGCCGGCCACCGTCCGGTGATCGCCACCGCCGCCCCGCAGCCCGACGGCCCCACCCTGCCCGGCGTCACCGTCGAGCGCCTGCGGCTCGACAACGTCACCTTCCCCTGCGAGGACGACGTCCTGCGCCGGGCCGTCACCGCGCAGGACAGCACACTCGCCCGCCAGATCCGCGACCTGATCACCACCCACCGCCTCGACACCGTCCTGTTCACCGACGCGCTGTGGGGCCTGGGGCGCCTGCGCGGCGACTTCCCCGGCCACGTCCGCCGCACGCTCGCCGCCCATGTCAAGCCCGCCGTCCTCGACGCCGGCCCCGCCTTCGCCCGCGCCACCCGCGTCCTCGTCCCATCCGACACCGTCCTCGGCGAGCTGGCCGGCTGGCAGCCACGCAACCTGCGCGTCGTCCCCAACGCGCTGCTCCCGGACCCCGTGGTCCTGCCGCCGCACCCGGACCGGCGCGAGGAACTGCGCCGCTGCGGCCCGGTGCGCGTGCTGGCCCGGCTTGGCCCGGAGAAAGGCGTTCTCGAACTCCTGGAAACGGCCGGAGGCTGGGACCGGTCCGTCGAGGTGGCGCTCGCCGAAGCCCGGGTTCGAGGCCAGTACGGGATCGCAGGCGGCCCTGCTCGACCGATGCCGCAAGGCGGCGGCCCGAACACCGGGCGTGAGCCTGCGCGGGGCGCTCGCCTGGCGCGAGGTCCTGCCCTGGCTCGCCGGCGCCGCCGCGGTGATCGTGCTCAGCCACCGCGAGACCTTCGGGCTCGTGGCCCTGGAGGCGATGAGCGTCGGCACCCCCGTCGTCGCCTACCGCGTCGGCAACCTCCCTGCCCTACTGCTCGTCGACGGCTTCAACGTCCTGTGGGCCGGAACCTTCGGGTTTCCCGCGCCGATCTTCTCCCACGACAAGACCCGCGAACTGACCGGCGTGCTCGCCTTCTTCGCCCTCCTGCGCGCAACCATCCGCGACGACCTGGATGCCGAGGCGCCCGAGGTCCTGGTCGTCTTCGACGGCGAGCACGGCACCGCGGAGCGCGTCGCGGCCGACGAGGAGTACAAGGCCAACCGCGAGGCGACGCCGGAGGCGCTCAAGCCCCTTCAGTTCCTCGCCCCGGTCAAGCAGGGCCTCGACCTCCACGGCATCCGCTGGATCGAGATCGACGACGCCGAGGCCGACGACGTCATCGCCACCCTCGCCGTTCAGTCCGCCCCGACCCGGACGGTGCGGATCATGTCCCGCGATGCCGACTACTACCAGCTCCTCACCGACCAGGTGAAGATCATCAACCGATCGCGCAAGGCCACCCGGCGACTCATCACCGCCGACGAGGTCGTGGAGCGCTACGGCGTCACCCCCGAGCAGTGGCCGGACTTCCGTGCCCTGACCGGCGACAGCGCCGACAACATTCCCGGCGTCAAGGGCGTCGGTCCCAAGGTCGCCGCCGGCCTCCTGCGCGAGGGCATGCGCCTGGACGCCCTCCCCGGCTCCGATCGGCTGACCGGCGCGAAGGGCCGCGCGGTCACCGAAGCGTGGGGCGACGTCCTGCGCTGGCGGGATCTGATCACCATGCAGCGCGACCTCGTCCTGCCGTTGTCCCCGGACGGGGAGGTCAGCCCCCAGCTGCCCAAGCCCGCCGACGTCGTCGAGAAGCTGGGACGGTGGTGAGCGCCGGCGCGCCGGGACCGGTCCTGGCCCTGCTCGCGCACCCCGACGACGCCGAACTCTGGGCCGGCGCCACTCTGGCCCTCCACGCCCGGCACGCCACGGTCACCATCGCCGTACCCTGCCGCGACGTGGAGCGCGACGCCGAAGCACGCGAGGGAGCCGCCGTCCTCGGCGCGTAGCTGCGGCAACTCGACCGGCTCGACGAGGAGGCGGTCCACCGGCTGCTGCTGGAGACCCTTCCCGAGGTCGTCATCACGCACCCGCTCAACGACGTCCACCCCGAACACCGCGCCGTCGCCACCACCGTGCTCGCCGCACTGCCCGAGCCCAGGATCGCCACCGGCCGGCCCAGGCGCTTCTACACGTGCGACAGCTACAACTCCCTCACCCTCGACGGCCCCGTGCGCGCCGACGTGATCGTGGACGTCACCGCGACGTTCGACACCAAGATGGCAGCCCTGCGACGGCACGTCAGCCAGCCGATCGAGGAGCATGTCGGGCCGATGGCCGAGACCCTCGGCCGGCTCTGGGGAGCGCGCATCGGAGCCGGCTACGGCGAGGCATTCACCGCCGTGCCGCTCCTCGGCTGCCTGCCCGGCGCCACCCAGCTCTACCCCCGTGAGGGCCGCCAAGCGCCGACCGGCCGGTGCGGGCGGCCTTCGCGCGCCCCTCGTCCTGGAGCATCACATGGAGACCAGCGCCGCCACCTACAACGACAGCACCTCCTGGTTCCGCCGCCGACCATCCACCGCACGACTGCGGCCGTATGCCGGGACCCGACACGGTGCGCACCACCTACGTCGACTTCGACCCGCTCGGCATGAACCACGCCCGCGCCCACCTGACCCCCGGCGATGCCGTCCGGACCCTGACGGCCGACCTCCTCGACACCGACAGACTCTTCTCTGCACCGGAGGTGGCTGACCACCTGGACCCGACCAGCCCGATCGCCGTCAGCGTCCACGCCACCCTGCACTGGATTCCGGACGACGACGCCGTCCGCCACACTCTGCACGGACTCGTCTCCCCTCTCCCCGCCGGCAGCACAGTGTCCATCACCCATCCGACCGCCGACCACGTACCCGCGATCCGGCGAGCCCAAGCGGACGCCGTCGCGGACAACGACCCCACGCTGCACCTGCGCAACGCGCACCGGCTTCACGATCTGCTCGACGGCCTGGTCCTTCTGCCGCCCGGCCTAGCGCCGGCCGGCAGCTGGAACACCGGCGACGCTGCGAGCACCGACACGGCGACCTGGGCCGGAATCGGCCTCAAGGCCGCCTGACCCGACCCCGTAACCCACCAAGAAAGCGACGGCACCGTGACGCCCATACCCTCGCCCGCCCGCCCCCGGGTCGACACCCACCGCGTCGAAAGCCTCACCAGGGAGCTGCTCATCGCGCTCGGCGAGGACCCCGAGCGCGAAGGCCTGGCCGACACGCCCCGCCGCGTCGCCGCCTGGTGGACCGAGTTCCTCGACCGCGACCCCGGCACGTTGGGAACCACGTTCGCCCACGCCACCACCACCGACGACTTCTTCCTCGTCCGTGACATCGAGGTCTGGAGCGTGTGCGAGCACCACCTCCTCCCCTTCCGCCTCAAGGTCGCCATCGCCCATGTCCCCGCAGCGCGGGTCCGCGGCCTTTCCAAGCTGGTCCGACAGCTGCGCGTCCACGCGAACGCGCTGCAGCTGCAGGAGCGGGTGGTCCGGGACGTCGCCCACGACATCGCCAAGGCCTCAGGAACGGACGACGTGGCGGTCATCGCCGTCGGCGAACACCTGTGCATGAGCACGCGCGGTGGGGAGGCCGCTCCGGCCCGAACTGTCAGCTCGTGCCGGCCCGGACGCACCGCGAGCGACTCCGAGCTCGCGGCTCGAATAGACCGTTGGGTCCTCAGCCCCGTCCTCTGACGCAGCGCCATCAGGCACTTGAGCCGGCAACGTCGCCGCCCCTCGACACGAAGGCGAAACGATCCGTGATCGTCCACTGCTTCACCCTGGCCACATCCGTGGGCCCATCGGCCGCCGTATCCGCCGGGGCCTTCGACCGCCTGGCAGCCGACCCGCCCACAGGCTGTGTCTTCGAACCACAGCTCTACCCGGGGGTACCGGGCCTGCGATGCGAGCGGGAGGCACCGACCCGATTCGAGGCGATCTCGGAGGTGGTCGGCGAGGTTCGCATCCGCCACGGCGTGCTGCTCGACGACCTCGGTATCGAGAAGCTGGCCGAATGGAGCGATGACCGCCCCGACGACCCCGACCAGTCCGGCGAACTCGGTAACACCTGGGGCCGTGACATCGCGGCGCAGGCACTGCTCCTTGGCATCGAGCGTTTCCTTCGCCTCGGCTACGACGTCACTGACGTGCGCAGCTTCGTAGATCGCGCCCTTGGGTCTCCCCACGACCACTAGCGCGCCCGGGCGACCCCGGCATCGCTGGTCGGGCCGCCGGGGAATCGAAAAGTGCCGGGCTCGCCGGGAACCGCCAGATTTGAAATCGGCTTGATCGCCCCATTCGAACAGGGACAGGATCCTCACTCATGGAACAGACCTGGGAGATTGTCAACTCCCTTGCTGACAGGCTCGATGCGCACTTCGACCGCGGCGACGAGCTGCGCTGGACCGTGCAGGCCCTGAAGCTCCAGGAGGAGGCGGGGGAGGTCGCGGAGGCCGTCATCGGGGCCCTCGGCGCCAACCCGCGCAAGGGCTTCTCACACGACTGGGACGACGTGCGCAAGGAGACCTGCGACGTGGCGCTGTCCGCCCTGGTGATGCTCGCCCGGATGGGGGGCGACCCCCGCCGATTCTTCGACGAGCACCTTCGCTCGGTCGCCGCCCGCGACACCAACGGGATCACCCCGGCGTGAGCACTCACCGCAGTCCGAGGGCGGGAGCCCGCTCCCGCCCTCGGACTCCGCACCCGCGCGCCCACCCGCCGACAGAAGGAACCGGATGAGCAGTACGCCGAAGGCCACCGAGGAGGTTTCCGACAGCGAGCAGCTGCTGTTCGGGGGGCCGATGCGCTACGACTACGGCTGGGCCAAGCACGAGATGGCCAGCGGGGAGGTCAGTTTCTGGGCGGTGGCCCGACAGATGCCCCGCTTCCTGCGCCTCGCCGGGCGGATGGCGTGGCAGGCCGACCCCCGGGCCCTGGTCGCCCTCATCGGCGCGGAGGTGCTGCGCGGCCTGGCGGCAGCCGCCGCGCTGATCGCCACCAACCGTGCGCTGACCGCGATCCTCGCGCCCGGCGAGGTCGGGCACGTCCTGCGCGCCGCCGCTCCGGCGGTCATCGCGGTCGGGCTACTGGCCGCGCTCTCCGCGGTCCTCTCCACCGTCTCCGGCTGGGCGGGAGGGAAGCTGGAGCCCGCGGTCTTCCGCCGCGCGACAGTGGAGTTCCTGGGCATCGTCAGCCGGTCCGAGCTGGAGGCCATCGAGGACCCCGAGTTCCTCGCGGAGGTCGACAGCGCCCGGTGGGGCGCGATGTCCCTGCAGAACATCATCGGCCAGGCCACCTCCGTCCTCACCGCGGCCCTGTCCCTGATCTCCGCGGCCGGCGTGCTGTCCGTCCTCCACCCGGCGCTGCTGCTGATGCTGGTACTGATCACCGCACCGCGCGGCTGGGGAGCCGTGCTCACCGCCCGCCGCCAGTACGCCTACTTCCCCGCCGAGCACTGGGTCCACCTACGGACCACGAACCCCATCGAGTCCACATTCTCCACGGTTAAGCTGCGGACCAAGGTCACCCGTGGCGCCGGCAGCCCGGCCGCCGCGCTTGCGATGGTGTTCAAGCTCGTCGCGTCCGCCCAGGCACGCTGGCGCGCGATCACCGGCGCCCACCTCGTCGCCCTCGTCCGCTCCGGCGCCAGGTTCGAGAACGGCGTCCTGGTCGAAC
>NZ_JBFAJO010000100.1:0-24645 GCF_040655255.1 Kitasatospora sp. NPDC050463 | reverse complement strand
CCGGCAGGTGGACCGCACGCGCGTCACCCTCCGGATCCCCGGCCATCGCCTCCAACACCGACCGGTACATCGCACCCAGCCGCTCCAGGCTCGCCTGGCTCAGCACCCCGGCCGACACGTGGAAGTTCACGCTGCCACGGGTCGGGATGACGTTGAGCGCGAACTCGTTGATGCCGTCACTGACACCGGCGTCCACATCGACCGCGTCGGTGTCGACCTGGTGGAAGTCGAGGAACTCGAACAGGACGGTGAGCAGATCACGGGTGTTTCCTGCGGCGCGCTGGATAGCGGGCAGCGGGTAGCGGCGGTGCGACCAGATCGCGATCTCCGTCGCGTAGGTCCGCTCGACCAGCTCGCGCCAGGTGCGGGCGCCCCGACCGGCCGGGAACGGCAGGGTGTTGAGGTGCATGCCGAGCACCCGGTCGGCGCCCGGGGCCTCCAGGCGGCCGTGGTAGACCACGCCGGTGTGGAAGGCGGTCTCCGAAGTGAGGCTGCCCATCACCTTGAGGTGCGCGGCCAGCAACACGCTCTTCAGTGACGTCTTCGCCCGGGCGGCCAGCTCGCGCAGGCCGTCCTCCAGGTCCGCGAACGGCACCTGGAGGTGGCGCCGGGTCGCCTCGCCCGCCGCCGGGGCCCAGCCGGCCGGGAGGACCAGCGGCGTGTGCTCCTCGACGACCTGCTGCCAGAAGGACTGGGTCGCCGGGTCGGCGAGAGAGGCCTGTTCGGCGGCGATGAAGTCCGCGTAGCGCACCGACGGCTGCTCGTAGGCGTCCGGCGCGCCCGAGTCGCGCAGCGCGCGATAGCAGTCGAGCACCTCCATCAGCAGTGAGTTGTAGCTCCACCCCTCCGAAATGGCGTGGTTGTAGGTGAAGTTGAGCCGCCAGGAGTCATCGGACTCGACGAGCGCCGAGACCCGCAGCAGCGGCGCGACGGTGAGGTCGAACGTCCGGGCCTGCTCACGCTGCAGGAACTCGCCCTTCAGCCGGGCCTGTTCGCCCTGGTCGAGGCCGCGCAGGTCCTCCAGGACCACGGGGTAGTCGGCGGTGGCGTGCACGATCTGCAGCGGCTCGCCGAAGCCTTCCAGGTGCATGGAGGTGCGCAGGATGTCGTGCCGGGCCACCACGGTGTCCACGGCGCCCTGCAGTGCCGCCGGTGAGAACGGCCGCTCGTCCCTGATCCGGAAGGAGTTGACGTTGTGGTACAGGCTGCGCCCGGGGGCGGAGGCGGTGGCGAGCAGCTCGACGAGCATGCCGGTCTGCACCTGGGAGAGCGGGTAGGCGTCCACGGCGTCGGCGGGCAGCAGCGCCCGGTCGCCGTCGCCGATCAGCGCGAAGGGCTGTACGGCGGTGATCAGGGACTCGCCGCCGGCACCGACCGTGGCGGCCAGCGCGGCGACGGTGCGGAGTTCGAAGACCGCCGGGACGGTGATGTCGAAGCCCGCCGCACGCAGCGTGCCGACCAGCCGGACGACCCGCATCGAGTCGCCGCCGAGGTCGAAGAAGCTGGTCTCCACGCCGACCTGCGGGAGGCCGAGCACCTCCGCCCAGATGGCCGCGATCCGCTCCTCGGTGGGGGTGCGCGGGCCGACGAACCCGGAGGCGCCGAAGGCCTCCGCGTCGGGGGCGGGCAGGGCCCGAACGTCGACCTTGCTGCTGCTGGTCAGCGGGATCCGGTCGATCAGGACGTACCCGGCCGGGATCATGTACTCCGGCAGGCGCTCCCCGAGCCGGGCGCGCAGGCCGGTCAGGTCGAGCGGCCCGGCGGCCACCACGTAGGCGATCAGCCGCTTGACCCCCGGGGCCGGCTCGTGGACGGTCACCACGGCGTCGCGGATGTCCGGGCAGGCGGTCAGCGCGGACTCGATCTCGCCGAGCTCGACGCGGTGGCCGCGGATCTTGACCTGGCTGTCGATCCGGCCGAGGGAGTCCAGGCTGCCGTCGGGCAGGCGGCGGGCGAGGTCGCCGGTGGCGTAGAGGCGGGAGCCGGGCGGGCCGAACGGGTCGGGGACGAAACGCTCGGCGGTCAGGGCGGGGCGGTCGAGGTACCCGCGGGCCAGGCCCGGGCCGCCGACATGGATCTCGCCGGGGACGCCGGCGGGCACCAGGCGGCCGTCCGCGTCCAGCAGGTGGATGGTGAGGTCGCCGACCGGACGCCCGATGACGCTGCGGCGCGGGTCGGCGAGGTCCTCGGCACCAACCCGGTGGTAGGCGCAGTGCATGGTGGTCTCGGTCGGGCCGTACAGGTTGACCGGCTCGGGGTTCTCCAGCCCCATCCGGGCGACCCAGGGCTGGAGTTCGGCGGCCTCAAGCCGCTCGCCGCCGAACGCGACCAGGCGCAGGGCCAGCCGGTCGATCCGCGGGTCGCCGTCCTTGGCGGCCGCGGCGAGCGCGGAGAACGCGGACGGCGTTTGCAGCAGGACGGTGACCTGCTGCTCGACCATCAACTCCAGGAAGTCGTGCGGGGAGCGGGCGACCGCCGACGGGACGACGACGAGCCGGCCGCCGTGCAGGAGGGCGGCCCACATCTCCCAGACGGAGACGTCGAAGCTGTAGGCGTGCGACTGGGTGACCACGTCGCCCGGCCGGAGGGCGAACTGCTGCCGTGTGGTGGCGAAGTGCCGCACGACGTTCGTGTGGGTGAGGCTGACGCCCTTGGGCAGGCCGGTCGAGCCGGAGGTGTAGATGACGTAGATCAGGTTGTCCGGGCGCACGTCGGTGACGGGGGCGGTGGCCGGGTGGGCGGCGATCTCGTCCTGGTGGGTGTCGATGAGCACCCGGGTGCCGGTGAACTCCAGCTCGTCCAACGCCGAGTGGGTGACGAGGAGTTCGGCCTTGGCGTCGGCCAGCATGTAGGCGAGACGGTCGGCCGGGTTGGCGGGGTCCAGGGGGAGGTAGGCCGCGCCGGACTTGAGGATGCCGAGGAGGGCGGGGATGAGGTCGGGGCCGCGTTCCAGGGAGAGGCCGACGATTCGCTCCGGGCCGGCGCCCAGGGAGATGAGGTGGTGGGCGATGCGGTTGGCCCGCTCGTCCAGCTGGGCGTAGGTGAGGTTCAGCTCGCCACTGGTCAGCGCGACCGCGTCCGGCGTGCGGGCGGCCTGCGCGGCGAACAGCTCGTGGACACACTCCTCCACCGGCTCCTCGACGGTCTCGTTCCAGGCACCGAGCAGCAACTCACGCTCTGCCGCGGGCAGGTGGGCGGCACGCGCGTCGCCGTCGGCGTCGGCGGCCATGGCCTCCAGCACCGAGCGGTACATCGCGCCCAGCCGCTCCAGGCTCTCCTGGGTGAAGAACTCCGAGGAACCACTCAGATTGAAGTACCCGTTCGAGGGGATCGCATTGAGCGCGAACTCGGTGGTGCCGTCGTTGATCCCGCCGTCCACGTCGACGGTGTCGGTGTCGACCTGGTGGAAGTCGTGGTGGTCGAAGAGGACGGTGATCAGGTCGCGGGTGTTGTCGGCGGCGCGCTGGATGGCGGGCAGTGGGTAGCGGCGGTGCGACCAGATGGCGCTCTCCGTCGCATAGGTCCGCTCGACCAGCTCGCGCCAGGTGCGGGCGCCCCGACTCGTCGGGAACGGCAGGGTGTTGAGGTGCATGCCGAGCACCCGGTCGGCGCCCGGGGCCTCCAGCCGGCCGTGGTAGACCACGCCGGTGTGGAAGGCGGTCTCCGAGGTGAGGCTGCCCATCACCTTGAGGTGCGCGGCCAGCAGCACGCTCTTGATCGAGGTCTTCGCCTCGGCTGCGAGACGACGCAGACCGTCCTCCAGGTCCGCGAACGGCACCTGGTGGCCGACGCTCCGGCCCGGCTCGCCGCCCCAGCTGCCGGGGAGGGCGAGGGGGCTGTGCTCGTCGACGACCTGCTGCCAGAAGGCCTGGTCGGCCGGGTCGGCGAGGGAGGCCTGTTCGGCGGCGATGTAGTCGGCGTAGCGGACGGCCGGCGTCTCGTGGGCGGCCGGCTCGCGGCCGTCGCGCAGCGCCTGGTAGACGTCCAGGAGCTCCATCAGCAGCGAGTTGAGCGTCCAGCCGTCGGTCACGGTGTGGCTGTGGCTGGTGGTCACCCGCCACGCCTGGTCGGACTCGATGTGCGCGGCGATCCGCAGCAGCGGGGCGGCCGTCAGGTCGAAGCCCGCCGCCCGCTCCTCCCGCACGTACGCGTCCGCCCGTTCCTTCGCCTGCTCGGCGGTGAGGCCGCGCAGGTCGTGGACGGCGAGCGGGATCTCGACGGTGGCGTGGACGAGTTGGAGCGGCTGGGAGAAGTCCGCGAGGTGCAGCGAGGTGCGCAGGATCTCGTGCCGGGCCGCGACGAGGTCGAGCGCGCCGCGCAGCGCGACGGCGTCGAAGGGCACCGCGTCCGGGATCCGGAAGGAGTTGAGGTTGTGGTACAGCCCCCGGTCGCCCGAGGTCATCAGCTCGACCAGCATGCCGGTCTGGATCTGCGAGAGCGGGTAGGCGTCGACGACGTCGGCCGGGAGGGCGTCGCGGTCCTCCTCGCCGATCAGGGCGAACGGCTGGACGGCGGTGATCAACGACTCGCCGCCGTCGCCGACCGTGACGGCCAGCGCGGCGACGGTGCGGTGGTCGAAGACGTCGCGGATGCTCACGTCGTAGCCGGCCTCGCGCATCGCGCCGACCAGGCGGACGGCGCGGATGGAGTCGCCGCCGAGGTCGAAGAAGCTGTCCTCGACACCCACCTGCGGCAGACCCAGGACCTCCGCCCAGATCGCGGCCAGGCGCTCTTCGAGCGGGGTGCGCGGCGCGGTGTGGCCGCCGCTGGTGGTGAAGGCGTCCAGGTCGGGCGCGGGCAGCGCTCGGCGGTCGATCTTGCCGCTGTTGCTCAGCGGGACGGCGTCCAGCGCGACGAACGCGGCCGGGACCATGTACTCCGGCAGCGTGACGGCCAGCGCGGCACGCAGCGCGGCCGTGTCGGCGCCCGCCCCGGCGGCCCCGGTGACGACGTACCCCACCAGGGACCTCTCCCCCGCCGCGTTCTCGCGGACGGTGACCACGGCCTGGCGCACCCCGGGGCAGGTGGCCAGCGCGGACTCGATCTCGCCGAGCTCGACGCGGTAGCCGCGGATCTTGACCTGGCCGTCGATCCGGCCGAGGAAGTCGATGTCGCCGTCCGGCAGGCGCAGGACGAGGTCACCGGTGCGGTAGAGGCGGGAGCCGGGGGCTCCGAAGGGGTCGGGGACGAACCGCTCGGCGGTGAGGCCGGGCCGGTCGAGGTAGCCGCGGGCCACGCCCGGCCCGCCGATGTACATCTCGCCGGGCACTCCGACCGGCACCGGGTGGCCGGCGGCGTCCAGCAGGTGGATGCGGAGGTCGGCCAGCGAGTGCCCGATGTTGCTGCGGTGGGAGGTGGCGACCTCGTCGGCGGTGATCACGTGGTGGGTCGCGTACACGGTGATCTCGGTGGGGCCGTACATGTTGACCAGGGCCGGGCGCTCGGCGCCCTTTCGGGCCGTCCACGCGCGGAGGTCCGCCGTGTCGAGGCGCTCGCCGGCGAAGATGACGGCGCGCAGGGCCAGTTCGTCCACCCGCGGGTCGTCCTGTTCGGCCAGGCCGGACAGCGCGCGGAAGGCGGACGGCGTCTGGCAGAGCACGCTGACCCGCTCGCGGACCAGCAGCTCGATCAGGTCGTGCGGGGAACGGCTCACGACGGGCGGGACGACGACCAGGCGGGCGCCGTGCAGCAGGGCACCCCACATCTCCCAGACGGAGACGTCGAAGGCGTAGGAGTGGAACAGCGCCCACACGTCGTCCGCGCCGAAGGCGAGCTGCTCACGGGTGGTGGTGAACAGGCGGGCGACGTTGGCGTGGGTGAGGCTGACGCCCTTGGGCAGGCCGGTGGAGCCCGAGGTGTAGATGACGTAGATCAGGTTGTCCGGGCGCACGTCCGTGACCGGGGCGGTGGCCGGGCGGCCGGCGATCTCGCCCTGGTGGGTGTCGACGAGCACCCGGGTGCCGGTGAACTCCAGCTCTGCCAGGGCGGAGTGGGTGACGAGCAGGTCGGCCTTGGCGTCGGCCAGCATGTAGGCGAGACGGTCGGCCGGGTTGGAGGGGTCCAGCGGCAGGTAGGCCGCGCCGGACTTCAGGACGCCGAGCAGGGTGGGGATGAGGTCCGGGCCGCGCTCCAGGCTGACGCCGACCACGGTGTCGGGGCGGGCGCCGAGGGCGGTGAGGTGGTGGGCGATGCGGTTGGCCCGCTCGTCCAGCTCCGCGTAGGTGAGGGTGAGCTCGCCGCTGGTGAGGGCGACGGCGTCGGGGGTACGGGCGGCCTGGGCCGCGAACAGCTCGTGGAGGCAGGCGTCCACGGGCAGTTCGGTGCTCCGCTGCCACTGGGCGAGCAGCCGGCGGTCCGCCTCGGGCAGCGGGACGGCGAGGGCGTCGCCGTCCGGGTCGGCGGCCATCGACTCCAGGACCAGCCGGTACAGGGCGGCCAGCCGCTCCAGGCTCGGGCCGCTGAGGGCGGCGGTCCCGGCGGCCAGGCCGAGGCGCCCGTTGCCGGCGATGGCCATCAGGGCGAACTCGTTGCCGCCGCCGTCCAGGCCGCCGTCGATGCCGATGCCGTTGCCGACCTTCCCGGTGTCGACCTGGTGGAAGTCCTGGTAGTCGAAGAGGACCGACACCAGGCTGCCGGAGCCGCCGGCGGCGCGCTGGACGGCGGGCAGCGGGTAGCGGCGGTGGGACCAGATCGCGGTCTCGGTGGTGTAGGTCCGCTCGACCAGCTCGCGCCAGGTGCGGGCGCCCCGGGTGGTCGGGAAGGGCAGGGTGTTGAGGTGCATGCCGAGCACCCGGTCGGCGCCCGGTGCCTCCAGCCGGCCGTGGTAGACCACGCCGGTGTGGAAGGCCTCGTCCGGGGTGAGGGCGGACAGCACCTTGAGGTGGGCGGCGAGCAGCACGCTCTTGAGGGAGGTCTTCGCCCGGGTGGCGAGGACCCGCAGGCCCTCTTCGAGGTCGGTGTAGTCGACGGTGCGGCTGACCGGGGCCTCCGGCGCGGCCTGGTCCGCCCAGGTGCCGGGCAGGACCAGCGGGCTGTGCTCGTCGACGACCTGCTGCCAGAAGGCCTGGTCGGCCGGGTCGGCGAGGGAGGCCTGTTCGGCGGCGATGTAGTCGGCGTAGCGGACTGCGGGCGCCTCGTGGGCGGCCGGCTCGCGGCCGTCGCGCAGCGCCTGGTAGACGTCCAGGAGCTCCATCAGCAGCGAGTTGAGCGTCCAGCCGTCGGTCACGGTGTGGCTGTGGCTGAAGGTCAGGTGCCAGGCCCGGTCGGACTCGATGTGCGCGGCGATCCGCAGCAGCGGGGCGGCCGTCAGGTCGAAGCCCGCCGCCCGCTCCTCCCGCACGTGGGCGCGCGCCCGCTCCTGCACCTGGTCGGCGGTGAGGCCGCGCAGGTCGACGGTGGTGAGCGGGATCCGCGCGGAGGCGTGCACGAGCTGCAGCGGCTGCGAGTATCCGGACAGCACGATCGAGGTGCGCAGGATCTCGTGACGGTCCGTCAGGATGTCGAGGGCGCGCCGGAGCTCCTCCGCCGCGTAGCCGATGCTCTCGGCGACCCGGAAGGAGTTGAGGTTGTGGTAGAGCCCTCGGTCGCCCGATCCCAGCAGCTCGACGAGCATGCCGGTCTGCGCCTGGGAGAGCGGGTAGGCGTCGACGACGTCGGCCGGGAGGGCGGTGCGGTCGTCCTCGCCGATGAGGGCGAAGGGCTGGACGGCGGTGATCAGGGACGTGCCGGTACCGGCGCCGGGCAGGGCGGTGGCCAGGGCGGCGATGGTGCGCTGCTGGAAGACGTCCGGGATGCTCACGTCGTAGCCGGCCTCGCGCATCGCGCCGACCAGGCGGACGGCGCGGATGGAGTCGCCGCCGAGGTCGAAGAAGCTGTCCTCGACACCCACCTGCGGCAGACCCAGGACCTCGGCCCAGATGGCGGCCAGGCGCTCTTCGAGCGGGGTGCGGGGTGCGGTGTGGCCGCCGCCGGTGGTGAAGGCGTCCAGGTCGGGGGCGGGCAGGGCACGCACGTCGACCTTGCCGCTGTTGCTCAGCGGGACGGTGTCGATGGTGACGAACGCGGCCGGGACCATGTACTCGGGCAGCGTGCCTGCGAGGTGGGCGCGCAGCGCGGTGGTGTCCGCGGAGTCGGCGGCGGGGACGACGTAGGCGACGAGGGCTTCGTCGCGGACGGTGACGACCGCCTGGCGCACGCCGGGGTGGCCGCTCAGGACGGTCTCGATCTCGCCGAGTTCGATGCGGTAGCCGCGGATCTTGACCTGGTTGTCGATCCGGCCGAGGCACTCCAGGGTGCCGTCGGGCAGGAAACGGGCGAGGTCACCGGTCGCGTACAGCCGCGCGCCGGCCGGCCCGTACGGGTTGGGCAGGAACTTCTCCGCCGTGAGGTCCGGTCGGCCATGGTAACCGCGGGCCACCCCGTGACCGTCGATGTACAACTGGCCGGTCACCCCCGGCGGGAGCTGTCGGAGCCACTCGTCCAGCACGTGCAGGCCGGTGTTGGCCAGCGGGTGACCGACGGCGATGGTCTCCGGCTCATCGGGGACGTCCCAGTAGCTGGACCAGATGGTGGTCTCAGTCGGCCCGTAGACGTTGATGACACGCTGCGTGGTCTCGGTCAGCCGGGCCGCCAGGTGCGCGGGGAGCGGCTCTCCACCGGTCAGGGCCGTGACCGTGTAGTCGTCGAAACCGGCCTCCAGCAGCAGGCGCCACGCCGACGGCGTGGCCTGCACGTGGGTGACCCGGTGGGCCTCGATCAGGGCGATCAGCGCCGCCGGGTCCTTCGCCTCGTGGTCCTGCGCCAGCACCACCCGGCCACCCGTGACCAACGGCAGGTGCAGCTCCAGACCCGAGATGTCGAAGGACACCGACGTCGACGCCAGCCACACCGTACGACCCTGCGCACCCAGGTCGTCACGGACCGACGCCAACAGGTTGTGCAACGCACCGTGCCCGATCATCACGCCCTTCGGACGCCCGGTCGACCCACTCGTGTACAACACGTACGCCAACTGCTCCGGATCCGCGACCGCGGGCCCGGCCAGCGCCGGCAGCTCCTCCAGCGTCACCGCGTCCAGGTCGATCCTGGCACCCGCGAAGTCCACCTCCTGACCGCTCACGGTGACCAGCACCGCCGCACCCGAGTCCGCCAGCATGTAGTCGACCCGCTCGCCCGGCAGCGCCGGATCGATCGGCAGATACGCCGCACCCGCCAACCACACACCGTGCAGCAACGGCACCAGGTCAGCCCCACGCGGCAGGCACACACCCACCACGCCCTCCGGCCCGACCCCCGCCGCCCGCAACAGACCCGCGAAACGCGAAGCCCGCTCCGCCACCTGCCCGTACGTCAGCTCCACATCACCGACCACCACCGCGACCGCGGTCGGAGTCGCCGCCGCCTGGGCTGCGAACAGCTCTCCGGTCAGCACGGGGCTGCTCGCATCGATCCGCGATCCTGACACTTCGACTTGCTCCACTTCGGGCGGGTAGCTGGCGGTGACATCACCGTCCGGGGCGGCCGTCGTCGCCCTCAGCGGGCGGGCGGCCTCCCCGGACGAGTCGGTGGTGGGCTCAGTTGGCAGCGGCTGCGGCGGCCATGCGGGTGCGCAGGCTCAGCGGGCGCATGTCGGTCCACACCTCGCCGATGCGGGTGAGGCACTCCTGCTTGGTGCCGCTGGTGCCCTCGGCCCGCCAGCCGTCCGGCAGGGCGCGGTCCGCCCACCAGATCGAGTACTGCTCCTCGTCGTTGAGCACCACCAGGTAGGTCTGCTCGTCGACAATCTGCTCAGCCATGACGCTCCCGAATTCACGGTGGGATGGGATTCCCGGCCAGTCTGGGCAGGCTCGCTATAACGGCCCTATATGCCGGGGGGCCCGCCCGGCGGCAGCCCGGAAGGAAACCGGAAGTGCCGGGAACCCCATGGGAGTTCCCGGCACCTGGTACTGCGTGAGTGGAGGGTCAGGCCGAACCGGCGGCCCCGCCCAGGATGCCCTGGCCGTCCCGGTCGCGCAGGGCGAGGGCGGCCGGCAGCACGGCCGAGGTGAGCGCGATGACCGCGCAGCAGGCGGCGAGCACGCCGATCGTGCCCCAGGGCACCATCGCGGGCGTGGGGCCGACCAGGTTGGTCAGGGCCGCCCAGGAGCCGCCGATGCTGATCGCCGTACCGATCAGGCCGAGGACCGTCCCCGCCACCACGCACAGCAGGGTCTCGACGGCGACGGTGCGCAGCACCTGGGCCTTGGTGGCACCGGCCAGGCGCAGCAGGGACAGCTCCCGCCTGCGGTCGGTGACGGTCATCACCAGCGAGTTGGCCAGCGCGATCGCCGCGTAGCAGATGGCCAGACCGAGGATCATCAGCAGGGCGTTCCAGGAGGCCTCCTCGCTGCTGTCGGTGGCCTTCGACCAGGTGTCCTCCGGGGTGGTGAGCCGGGCGCCCAGCCCCTGCACGGCCTCCCGCAGGGCGTCGGCGGCCTGCTGCCGGTCGGCGCCGGGCAGCACCCGCAGGTGGATCTGGCTCGCCAGCGCCTGGCCGCCGACCCCGCCGGTGACGGCGTTGCGCGCGGTCACCCAGGCCTGGGTGGCCTCGGCGCCGCTGCCGAGGACGGCGGCGACCCGCAGGGTGCGGGGGGTGCCGTCGGCCAGCCAGACCGGGACCTGCTGCCCCGCCTGCGGCGATCCGGGCCAGGTGCGGCTGAGCACGATCGAGTCGGGGCCGAGGTCGGTCAGCGAACCGGAGACGACCGGGAGCCGGTCGACCTCGGCCAGTGCGGTGGCATCCGCCGTCGCGGCGGAGAAGGCCACCAGGGCCTGGCCGTCCTGGTCGGCCATCACCGAGGTCGGGGTGATCACCAGACTCTGCACGCCGGGGACGGCGCGGACCCGGTCCACCACGGCCTGGCTCAGCCCGGGCGTGCCGGCCGGCGCGACGACGAAGTCCGCGGCGGCCAGCTGGGCGCGGACCTCGGTGACCTTCGAGCGGTTGATGGTGTCGATGCTGCCGAGCAGGCAGCCGGCGAAGGCGATGACCAGCACCACCGGGGTGGTGGTGGCGGCGGTGCGCCGGAAGGCGGTCAGCGAGCTCTGCCGGGCGGTGGCCCAGACGATGCCGCCGCCGTCCTCGGCGGGGCGGCCCCGCAGCCGGGCCGAGAGCCCGGGCAGCACCGTCAGCAGCCGGATCACCGGGGTGGCCAGTACGCCCGCCAGCAGCACGCAGCCGCCGACAATGGCCAGCAGCAGCCCGAGCGAGTCCGCGGCGTTGGCCGCGGCGTCGGGCCAGCTCCGGGTCACCACCACGAGTGCCCCGATGCCGCCGCCGAGCACGAGCAGTCCGCTGGTCCAGCGGACCGCCAGCGCGAACCGCGAGCGCCGCTCGACGTCGGCCTCCACCAGCGCCTCGCCGGGGCTGACCCGGCCGGCCCTGAACGAGGAGAGCGCCACGCCGGCCATCGCGGTCAGCAGTCCGATCAGGGCCGCGACGAGCAGCCCCCACCAGCTGATCGGGACGGTGAAGTCGGCCGGCACCATGTCGTGGTCGACCAGCCACCGGCCGGCCAGCGGCGCTCCGGCCACGCCGAGCACGCAGCCCGCGACGGAGGCCAGCAGGCCCACCAGCAGGGCTTCCCGGTTGACCAGGGTGCGCAGTTGCTTGCGGGTGGCGCCGATCAGGCGGAGCAGGGCGAGTTCACGGCGGCGCTGGGCGATCGACAGCGCGAACGTGCCGGCGACCACGAACACGGCGGTGCCACCGGACACCGCGGCGGACAGGCCCAGCGGGGTCTGCGCGTTGTCCAGCTGGCCGGCGACGTCGATGTGGTGCGGGTCCAGCTGGCTGCGCTCGGAGCCGGTCAGCACCCTGGCGGCGGAGGAGCCGCCGGCGCCGGCCACGGCCTGGCGCACCGCGTCGGCGGACCCGAAGGCGGCCAGCACGCCGACGGCGGGGCAGAAGCGGGCGGCCTGCGCGTCGGTGAAGAAGACGGCGTGCTCGAACGGCTGCGCCTCGGTGACGCCGGAGACGGTCGCGCTGTGCAGGCCACCGGCGGTGACGAACTGGACGCGCCGGCCGACCTGGTCGGGGCTGCCGCCGCCGATGACGATCTGGTCGTCGGCGGTCGGCGCCGAGCCGGCGGCCAGCCGGTAGTCGCCGAGGGCCGCGCTGGACCAGGCGCGTCCGACCTGATCGTGCGGACCGTCGGCGAGCTGGGCGTAGAAGGTGCGGTCCTCGACCGTCCGGCCGGTGGCGGCCACGGCGGCGATCAGCTCGGCCGGCAGGCCCTGCTGCTTGGCCACCGGGGTGGGGCTGATCTCGCCGTCGTCCCGCTTGTGGTCCAGGGTCTGGAAGGCCGACACCAGGACCGGGGCCTGCGAGAAGCGCTGGCGGCCCTGGTCGGGGATGTCCGAGGTGGCGGCGATGACCAGGATCGAGGTCGCCATCAGGGCGACACCGCAGGCCAGCGCGACGAAGCTGCCGACGAACGAGGCCCAGCGCAGCTTGATGGTGGCGAGGGCGAGGCTCAGCATGCCACGGCCTCCAGAGCGGTCATCCGGGCGGCGACCTGCTCGGCGGTGGGCCGCTCCAGCGAGCCGGCCAGCCGGCCGTCGCGGAGGAAGACCACACGGTCGGCGTAGGAGGCGGCGACCGGGTCGTGGGTGACCATGACAACGGCGCGGCTGGGTTCGTCGGCCATGGAGCGCAGCAGGGCCAGGACCTCGCGGCCGCTCTTGGTGTCCAGCGCGCCGGTCGGCTCGTCGGCGAGCAGCACCGCGGGTCGGGTGATCAGTGCGCGGGCGATGGCCACCCGCTGCTGCTGGCCGCCGGAGAGCTCGCCGGGCCGGTGTCCGGCCCGCTCGGCGAGGCCCACGACGCCCAGGGCGGCGGTCACCTCGGACGGCGCCGGGTGCCGGCCGGCCAGCTTGGCCGGGAGCGCCACGTTCTGCGCCGCGGTCAGGGCCGGCAGCAGGTTGAAGGACTGGAAGACGAAGCCGATCCGCTCCCGGCGCAGCACGGTCAGTTCGTTGTCGCGCAGGCCGCCCAGGACGGTGCCGTCGACCCGCACCTCTCCCTGGTCGATCGGCTCCAGGCCCGCGGCGGACCGCAGCAGGGTCGACTTGCCGGAGCCGGAGGGGCCCATGACGGCGGTGAAGGTGCCGAAGGGGAACCCGACACTCACCCCGTCCAGGCCGGTGACCGGCTCGGGTCCGCGTCGGTAGGTCCGGCAGACCGATCGGAGTTCAACGGCAAAGTCCGTGGCGTTCATAGTCTCAGCCCATCAGTCGGGGTGGGTGCGGCTCAATGGCCTGGGATTCAGTCCAGGGGTGTGGCTGGCTACACCCCCGGGCGACGCGGGACCGGCCACGCCCCGTGGACGGGGGTGGGCGGACGGTTCCGCCGGACGCGACACCGACGCCCCGACCCGGCCGATCGCCGCCGCCCCGGGTGCGGGGCCGGCGGCGGGCCGATCAGGTGAGCAGGGCGGGATCGACCCAGCCGTGCTGGAGAGCCATCATGCCGGCCTGGAACTTCGTCTTGGCGCCCAGTTGGGCGGCCAGTTCGGCGGTACCGCGCCGGACGGTGCGGACCGAGACGCCGAGCCGGCGGGCGATCATCTCGTCGGTGGCACCCTTGGCCAGCAGGACCAGGATGGCCTGCGACCGCGGGGACAGTTCGGGCTTCTCCCGGTCGACCAGCGCCTCCGGCTCGGAGGTGACCGGCAGGGAGCTCTGCCAGACCCGGTCGAACAGTTCGCACAGCGCGCCGACCACACCGTGGCCGCGCAGCACGAGGGCGCCCCTGCGGGTCTCCTCGGGGTCCACCGGAACAATAGCGGTGGACCGGTCGTAGATCACCATACGCGGCGGAAGCGTCGGCGCGACGCGCACCTGCGCGCCCTGCTCCGTCAGCCAATGAGCATACGTAATGGTGGTGTTGTCGTTCTTGATGCTCTCCAGGTAGATCGAGCGCAGCCGGACCCCGCGCCGCAGCACCCGTAGGTCCAGCGGGCGGCTGGCCTCGATGTTCGCCTCGGACATCACACCCGAGGTGACGAAGCCCAGCACCTCCTCGGTACAGGCGGTCGCCAGCGACTCGATCCGCAGCCGGATCGAGTCGATCCCCTCCAGCACCTCGACGTCCGCGCTCTTGCGGGAGGACCGGGTCAGGTTGGCGTACTCGGCCACCACCTCGACGAGGTCGCGCCGCCCCTGTTCGATCTCCAGCAGTCGCCGCTGGAGCTCGGCCTCCCGGCGGTCGAGCAGGTAGCGCAGCCCGACCTCCGGCTCCACCGGCTTCAGCACGCCCGGATCCTGCCAGGACGGTCTCAGCAGCGCCAGGCGGGCCAGTTCGTCCAGGGACGACCGCACCCTGGCCTCGTCCCAGCCGAGCCGGCCGGCGATGTCGGCGGGTCCGCTTTGCGGATCCTTGAGCATTTCCTTGTAGACAGCCCCGGCCTCAGCGTCGAGGCCCAGCTTCTCCAGCATTGCCGCGCATCCAATTTGTCCGCAGAGGGTGATCTGATAGGTCGTCAAAAATCAATCGACATTGGACATCCGGAAACCGGAGCGGCTCGGCACAGCCGTGGACTGATCGCGTGGAGCAGGTCTGACATGGTGAAACTTCCCCCGAAGAAGCTCTGAACATCTTCACACCAGGGGCTTATGCACAGCCGTCCCCCCGGCAGGGACGAGCCGCGGAATTGTCACGTTCCGCACGCCCCCGGTCGAGTTTCTGCCATCGAATGACGTGAAGTCAAGTAATGGCCACCCAGGGTGCTCGGGCCGTCTTTTCCGGCTGCGCGGAGGCAAAACACGCAATGCCAGCAATCGTGATTTCCACCCCACCCCGCCCCACCCGACGGGCTGCCGGCGCACCCCTGGCGACCTGCCGGGGAAGGGCCGCCGACGGGCCGGATCCGGCGGTATAGAGGGTCTATAGCGGGCCGCCACAGACTTCCCCGGACAGTCGGACGAGTGTGCGGGCAGCCGGCCCGCTCCACAGCTCGGCCGTCCAGTGAATCCAGCCGCCCGTGGCGGCACCGGCCTCAACCGACCTGGGAGCGACATGGCTGAGCAGATTGTCGACGAGCAGACCTACCTGGTGGTGCTCAACGACGAGGAGCAGTACTCGATCTGGTGGGCGGACCGCGCCCTGCCGGACGGCTGGCGGACCGACGGCACCAGCGGCACCAAGCAGGAGTGCCTCACCCGCATCGGCGAGGTGTGGACCGACATGCGCCCGCTGAGCCTGCGCACCCGCATGGCCGCCACGGCCGCCGCCAACTGAACGACCCCGCTCTCCCGCGCCGGCCCCTACCCGCCGCCGCGGGAGAGCGCACGTCGTCGTTCCGCCCACCCCACCGTGACACCGAGCGAGGAGCTCTCGTGACCCCGCGGCCTTCCCTGCACGACCTGATTGCGAGCTCGGCCCGCCGGGCTCCCGACGCCATCGCCGTGTCCGACCACCAGGACACCACCGACTACCGCCGGCTCGACGAGCACGCCGGCCGGCTGGCGCACTTCCTCGCCGAAGCGGGAATCGCGTCCGGCGGCGTCGTCGGCGTGCGCCTCTCCCCCGGGGCCGCGTTCGCCCAGACCGTCGCCGGCGTCTGGCGCGCCGGTGCGGCCGTCCTGCCGTTGCCCGCCGACCGCCCGCTCGGCGACCTCCCCACCCAGGTGGAGCTGGTCCTCACCCGCGACGAGCACGCCCCCGAGCGGCACGGCACCGCCCGGGTCGTCGACCTCACCGCCCTGGCGCAGGACCTCGCCGCCCGGCCCGCCGACCACTGCGGCCGCCCCGCCGAGCCGACCGACGCCGCCTGGCTCGGCCACGACCCCGCCACCGGCCGCACCCTGGTCCTCGACCAGGCCACCGTGCTGCACCAGATCGACTGGCTGGTCGAGGAGTTCGGCCTGGAGCCGGGCGACCGGGTGCTCTGTGCCGGCGGCACCGACACCTGGTTCGCCCCGCTGTTCGCCGCCCTGGCCGCCGGGGCCACCGCCGTGCCGGTGCCCGACCCCGCCGGCCTCGCCGCCGTCGCCGCCGAGCAGCGGGCCACCCTGCTGGTCGGCGCGCCCGACCTGCTCGCCGCCGCCGACCTGCGTCCCGGCACGGCTCCCCGCCTGGTGCTCGCCGCCGGCGCGGAGCTGCCCGCCGACGCCGCACGCGCCCTGACCGCCGCCGGCGCCGACGAGCTGTGCGCCGTCCACCTCCTCGACGGCGTCCTCGCGGTGACCGCCCACACCGTCGCCCCGGACCGGACCGGGCCGAACACCCTGCTCGGCCGGCCGATCGACAAGATCCCGCTGCTCGTCCTGGACGAGTACGGCGACCTCGTCCCGCCGGGCGTCCCCGGCCGGCTGAACGCGGCCGGCCTCGGCGCCGGCGCCGGCTACCTCGACGACCCGCGCACCACCGCCGAGCGGCTGCGCCCCGCCGTCTACGGCGCCGCCGGCAGCCGCATGCACGCCACCGGCGACCTCGTGCGCTGGCAGAACGACGGCGTCCTGGAACTGCTCGGCGAGGCCGACCTCCCGCAGGCCGCGCCGGTCGCCACCGCGTCCGGCCGCCCCGCCTACGTCACCCCCGAGACGCCCGCCGAGCAGACCGTGGCCCGGATCTG
This sequence comes from Kitasatospora sp. NPDC050463, assembly GCF_040655255.1. Classification (NCBI taxonomy): domain Bacteria; kingdom Bacillati; phylum Actinomycetota; class Actinomycetes; order Kitasatosporales; family Streptomycetaceae; genus Kitasatospora; species Kitasatospora sp. NPDC050463. The sequence continues at coordinate 8,032 of NZ_JBFAJO010000100.1, read as the reverse complement.
GTCCGAGCTGCTGGAGGTGCCGCAGGTCGGCCTGGAGGACAACTTCTTCCAGCTCGGCGGCTACTCGCTGCTCATGACCGAGCTGGCCAAGCGCCTCCACCAGGCCAGCGGCACCCCGATCGTGCTCGCCGACCTGTTCGGCGCGGTCACCGTCCGCGCCCAGGCCGCGCTGCTCGCCGCCACCGAGCCGGAGACCGCCGGCATCACCCCGGTGCCGCGCGACCGGCCGCTGCCGCTCTCCTACGGCCAGCGCCGGATCTGGCTCCTCGACACCATGGAGCCCAGCCCGGAGTGGACCGCCCCGCTGTTCCTGCGGCTGCCCGGCGACATCGAGGCCGACACCGTCCGCCTGGTGCTCGACACCCTCGCCGACCGTCACGAGGCGCTGCGCACCCGCTACACCGTCGTCGACGGCGAACCGCGGCAGGAGATCGGCGAGACCCTGCCGATCGAGCTGAAGTGCGCCGAGGGCAGCCGCGAGCAGATCGTCGAGCTCTTCCGCGAGCAGTTCGAGACCGGCTTCGACCTCACCTCCGGCCGCCTCTGGCGCGCCACCCTGGCCCGCACCCCCGCCGACGGTGACGGTCAGCTGCTGCTCGTCACCATCCACCACATCGCCTGCGACGGCTGGTCGGCCGCGATCCTGGAGGAGGAGTTCCATCTGCTCTGCGCCGCCCTGCGGGCCGGCGTCGCGCCGCAACTGCCCGCCGTCCCGGTGCAGTACGCCGACTACGCCGGCTGGCAGCAGGAGTGGCACTCCAAGGAGCGACTGGCCGACGAGCTCGACTACTGGCGCACCACGCTCGACGGGCTCGTCCCGCTGGAGCTGCCGGCCGACCACCCGCGCCCGGCCAAGCGCGACCCGCACGGCGACGTCGTCACCTTCGACATCCCGCAGCACCTGATGGCGGCGGTCACCGACCTCGGCCAGAGCCGCGAGGCCACGCCGTTCATGACCCTGCTGACCGCCTTCGGCACCGTACTCGCCCGGCTCAGCGGCCAGTGGGACGTGGTGGTCGGCACCCCGGTCGCCGGCCGCACCCGGCCGGAGGTCGACCGCACCGTCGGCTTCTTCCTCAACTCGCTCGTACTGCGCTGCCAGTTGGCGGAGGGCCTGACCTTCACCGAGGCCCTGGAGAAGGTCCGGGTCGTCTGCCGGGAGGCCTTCGCCCACCAGAACCTCTCCTTCGAGCACATCGTGGACGAGCTGCGCCCCGAGCGCGACCAGTCCCGCACCCCGCTGTACCAGGTCGCCTTCAACCTGCACGACGGCCAGCTGATCGGCGGCATGCCCGACCGCGCCGACATCGACTACCTCCACCCGGCCCGCCAGGTCGCCAAGACCGACCTCACCCTGTACGTCCGCAGTGAGGCCGACGGCACCTGGAGCGGCGCCTTCGAGTACACCGACGCACTGTTCGAGCGGGCCACCGTCGAGCGGCTGGCCGACCACTTCCTGCGCCTGCTGGAGTCCGTCACCACCGAGCCCGGCGTCACCCTCGCCGACGCCGAGATCATGGCCGAGCAGGCCCGCGAGCAGCTCACCGGCTGGGGCACCGGCGAACGCGCCGACTGGCCGGCCGCCACCACCCTCGACCTGTTCGAGGAGCAGGTCCGGGCCACCCCGGACGCCGTCGCCGTGATCGCCGGCGACACCCGGCTGACCTACGCCGAGGTGGACGAGCGGGCCAACCGCATCGCCCACCACCTGATCGCCCTGGGCGCCGGTCCCGACACCGTCGTCGGCCTCTGCCTGGCGCGCGGACCGGAGCTGGTCCCCGCCCTGCTCGGCACCTGGAAGGCCGACGCCGCCTACCTGCCGCTGGACCCGTCCCTGCCCGCCGAGCGGCTGCGCCACGTCCTCTCCGACTGCCGCTCGCCGCTGCTCGTCACCGCCTCCGACCAGGTGTCCGCCACCGAGGGCTACCAGGGCACCCGCGTCCTGCTGGACACCGACCGCGCCGCGATCCAGGCGCACCCGGCCGAGCGGCCGGCCCGCTCCGGCGACCCGGAGCTGCTCGCCTACGCGATCTACACCTCCGGCTCCACCGGCCGCCCCAAGGGCGTCATGGTGCACCACCGCGGCCTGGCCAACCACCTGCGCTGGGCGGCCCGCGACCTGGTCGGCGGCGAGGGCGGCGCCCCGCTGTTCTCCTCCATCGCCTTCGACCTGCCGGCCACCAACCTCTACGTGCCGCTGATCACCGGGCGCGCGGTGCACGTCCTGCCCGCCGACCTGGACCTCGCCACGCTCGGCGACACCCTGCTGGCCGGCGCGCCGTACGCCTTCGTCAAGCTCACTCCCGGGCACCTCGAACTGCTCACCGACCAGCTGTCCGACGGTCAGATGTCCGCGCTGGCACGGCTGGTCCTGGTGGCCGGCGAGGAACTGCCCGCCCGACTCGCCAACCGCTGGCTCACCGCCCTCGGCACCGGCCGGCTGATCAACGAGTACGGACCGACCGAGGCCTCGATCGGTTCCACCGTCCACCCCGTCGACCGGCCGCAGGAGGCCGCCGTACCGCTGGGCGGCCCGCTGCCCAACACCACCACCGTGGTGCTGGACCCGGCCGGCCGGCCCGTCCCGATCGGCGTCGCCGGCGAACTCCACGTCGGCGGCGAGGGCCTGGCCCGCGGCTACCACGGCCGCCCCGAGCTGACCGCCGAGAAGTTCGTCCCCAACCCGTACGGCCCGGCCGGGTCCCGGCTCTACCGCACCGGCGACCTGACCCGGCTGCTGCCCGACGGCAGCATCTCCTTCCTGGGCCGCATCGACACCCAGGTCAAGCTGCGCGGATACCGCATAGAACTCGGAGAGATCGAGGCCGTACTGTCGGAACTGGCACCGGTGCGCGACGCGGTGGTGATCGTCCGCGAGGGCGCCACCGGCGAGAAGGCGCTGGTCGGCTACCTGGTCGCGGAGGACACCGGCCCCCTCGACCTCGAACTGGTCAGGGCCGGCATCGCCGAGCGCCTCCCCGACTACATGGTCCCGTCGGCCTTCGCGGTGATCGACCGGATCCCGCTCACCGCCAACGGCAAGGTCGACCGCCGGGCCCTGCCCGACCTCGACGCCGGGGACGCCGACTACCAGCCGCCCACCACTCCCACCGAGGAGCGGATCGCGCAGATCTGGGCGGAGCTGCTCGGACTGCCCCGGGTCGGCGTGCAGGACAACTTCTTCGCACTCGGTGGCCACTCCATCCTGGCCATCCGCATGACCTCCCAGCTCCAGGACGAGTTCGACATCGACCTCTCCATCGGCACCGTCTTCGCCCAGCCCACCGTCGGCCGTCTGGCCGCGGCGATCGAGGACCAGATCAGGGCCGAGATCGAGCAGCTGAGCGACTCCGAGATCGCGGAGTCGGACCTCTTCGCCCCCAGCACCGCCACGGCCGGCGCCGCCGCCACGAACTCCAAGGAGAACTAGGAATGAACACCGGCGACATGAAGTCGACCAAGCAGGACGTGGCAGCGCAGCGCGAGGAGCTGCTGCGGCGCCGGCTGGCCGGCAAGCGGGGCGGTCGCCGGTCCCTGATCACCACGGTTGATCGGGACCAGCCGCTGCCCGTCACGTTCGGCCAGCAGCAGATGTGGTTCCTCAACCGCCTCGAGCCCGACAGCGCCGAGTACCTGGTACCGCTGGCGCTGCGGCTCGACGGGACGCTGGATCGCGCCGCCCTGCGCGCGGCGTGGACGGAGATCGTCGCACGCCACGAGATCCTGCGGACCCGCTACGTCCTGGCCGGCGAGGAGCCGGTCCAGATCGTCGACGCTCCCGCGGCCCCGCCGTTCCCCGTCGTGGACCTGGCGGACGTCCCCGCCCAGGACCGCGAGGCGCGGGCCCGGGAGCTCGCCGAGCACGAGATCGTCACCCCGTTCGACCTGGAGCACGACTGGCCGGTGCGAGCCCGGCTGATCGCCCTCGCCGAGGACCGGCACATCCTGGTCGTCACCTTCCACCACATCGCCTGCGACGCCTGGTCGATGGGCGTCTTCGCGGAGGAACTCGGCGCCCTGTACGCCGCGTTCACCACCGGCGCGCCCTCCCCGCTCGCACCGCTGCCGGTCCAGTTCGCCGACTTCGCCGCGTGGCAGCGCAAGGAGCTGAGCGGCGCCGTGCTCGACCGCCAGCTCGACTACTGGCGCGACCAGCTGTCCGGCGTCCCGGTCGTCGACCTGCCCACCGACCGACCGCGCCCCGCCCGCCGCGACTCCGCCGGCGATGCCGTCACCTTCACCATCCCGGCCGAACTCGCCGAGCGGGCCCAGCAGGTGGCCACCGAGAACGAGGTCACCCGGTTCGTCGTCCTGCTCACCGCCTTCCAGTCGCTGATCTCCTGCTACACCCGCACCACGGACATCCCGGTCGGTGTCACCGTCTCCGGCCGCGGCCGCCCCGAGCTCCAGCGGCTGATCGGCTACGGCATCAACGTCGTGGTCAACCGCCTCGGCTGGCAGGGCGACCCGACCTTCCGAGAGCTGCTCGCGACCGGCCGCCGCACCATCCTGGACGCCTACGAGCACCAGTCCGTGCCGTTCGCCCGCCTCGTCGACGAGCTGCAGCCGGAGCGCGACCTCTCGCGCACGCCGCTGTACCAGGTCGACTTCATCCTGCGCGAGAACCAGGCGCCGACCTTCGAGCTGCCCGGCCTGACGGTGCGCCCCGAGTCCGCCGACCGGGTCGCCAAGGTCGACCTCACGCTGGACATCACCGACAGCACGAGCGGGCCGCTCGAAGCCCGCCTCTGCTTCGCCACGGCCCTCTTCGACCGCAGCACGGTCGAGCGGATGGCCGCGCACTACGTGAACCTGCTGACCGGCCTCACCGCGGCGCCGGACGCCCGACTCGGCGAGATCGACTTCGTGCCCGCGGCAGAGCGTGAGTTGCTGCTCGGTGCCTGGAACGAGACCGTCGAGGAGCCGGTGGAGGAGTGTGTCCACGAGCTGTTCGCGGCGCAGGCCGCCCGCACGCCGGACGCGGTCGCGCTGACCAGTGGCGAGCTCACCCTCACCTACGCGGAGCTGGACGAGCGGGCCAACCGCATCGCCCACCACCTCATCGCCCTGGGCGCCGGCCCCGAGCGAATCGTCGGCCTCTCCCTGGAGCGCGGCCCCGACCTCATCCCGGCCCTGCTCGGCATCCTGAAGTCCGGCGCCGCCTACCTCCCCCTGGACCCCGCCAACCCGGCCGACCGTCTCGCCTACATGCTGGCCGACGCCAAGGCCGAACTCCTCGTCACCCACTCGGCCCTGGACGAGCTGGAGTTCACCGGCACCCGGGTGCTCGTCGACACCCACCAGGACGAGATCGCCGCCCACCCGGCCACCGCCCCCGTCACCGGCGTCCGCCCGGACAACCTGATCTACGTCATCTACACCTCCGGCTCCACCGGCCTGCCCAAGGGCGTCAGCCTCACCCACACCAACGTCGCCCGCCTCTTCACCGCCACCCGCGGCCAGGTCGGGTTCACCGAGGGTGATGTGTGGGCGCTGTTCCACTCCTACGCCTTCGACGTCTCCGTCTTCGAGATGTGGGGCGCCCTGCTGCACGGCGGCCGACTCGTCGTCGTCCCGTCGGCGGTCGCACGCACCCCGCAGGACATGGCCGACCTGCTCGTGCGCGAACAGGTCAGCATGCTGTGCCAGACCCCGTCCGCGTTCCGTTCCCTGGCCGCGACCGTGATCGACGACGCCGTCCAGGGCCTGGCCCTGCGCACCGTCATCTTCGCCGGCGAGCGCCTGGACGTGCCCGAACTGGCCGACTGGACCGCCCGGTTCGGCTGGACCAACCCGACCCTGGTCAACATGTACGGCCCCACCGAGACCAGCGTCTACGCCACCTTCCACCAGGTCGCCGCCGCCGAACTCACCGGTCCCCGCCGCAGCGTCATCGGCCACCACCTCACCGACCTGACCATCCACCTGCTCGACCGGGCCGGCCGGCCCGTCCCCATCGGCATCCCCGGCGAACTCCACGTCGGCGGCCCCGGCGTGGCCCGCGGCTACCTCGACCGTCCCGAGCTGACCGCCGAACGCTTCATCCCCAACCCCTACGGCCCGGCAGGCTCGCGTCTCTACGCGACCGGCGACCTCGCCCGCTTCCTGCCCGACGGCAGCATCGACTACCTCGGCCGCATCGACAACCAGATCAAGCTCCGCGGCTACCGCATCGAACTCGGCGAGATCGAAGCCGCCCTGAGCGGCCACCCCGGCGTGCGCCAGGCGGTCGTCACCGTCCGCGACGAAGCCCTCGTCGCCTACGTCGTCCCCACCGACGACTCCGCGGACACCACCGCGCTGCGCGCCCACCTCGCCGGCATGCTGCCCGAGTACATGGTCCCGGCCGCGTTCGTCACCATCGACGCCATCCCGCTCAACAGCAGCGGCAAGACCGACCGCCGCGCCCTCCCCGCCCCTGACCTGGGGGCCTTCACCACCGGCGGCTACATCGCGCCGCGCACCCCGCTCGAAGAGCGCCTCGCCGCGATCTGGGCGAACGTCCTGGGCCTGCCGCAGGTGGGTGTCGAGGACAGCTTCTTCGACCTCGGCGGCGACTCCATCCGCGCCGTCCGCCTGGTCGGAGCGATGCGCGAGGCCGGCTACGACGTGAGCATCCGCGACGTCTTCGAACAGCGCACCATCGCCGCCGTGGCCACCGCCCTGCCCGGCGTCGGCACCGGCGAATCCCTGATCACCGCCGTCCAGCCCTTCGCCCTCATCAGCGAGGACGACCGCACCGCCCTCCCCGCCGACGTCGTCGACGCCTACCCGCTCTCCCAGGTCCAGACCGGCATGCTGATCGAGACGCTGTCGGCGACCGACGGGCGGAACGTCTACCAGAACATCACCTCCTTCCGCCTGCCGGACCGTCAGGCGTTCTCGGCGGACGCCCTTCGCGGCGCCGTCGAACTGGTCACCGCCCGGCACGAGACGCTCCGCAGCTCGATGCACCTGGACGGCTTCTCCCAGCCGCTCCAGCTGGTGCACGCCACCGCTGGGATTCCGGTCGCCGTCCACGACCTGCGCGGCTCGACCACCGAGCAGCGAACCGAGCACGGTCGCGCCTTCGCCGCAGCCGAGAACGCCGCCGCGTTCGAGCTCACGGCCGCGCCGCTGATACGGATCGCCGCGCACCTGGAGTCCGACGAGTCCTGGTACCTGACCCTCACCTACCCGCACGCCATCACTGACGGCTGGTCCGTCAACTCGATGCTGATGGAGCTCCTGGGCGACTACCAGGCCCTGCGCGACGGCCGCGAGCCGGCCGGTCAGGCACCGGTCCCGGTGCGGTACGCGGACTTCATCGCCGCCGAGCAGGACGCCCTCGCCGACCCGGCGACCCAGGAGTTCTGGCAGCAGGTCGTCGACACCCACAGCCCGCTGACCCTGCCGGCGACCTGGGGCGGCGAGCCCGGCGGCCGGACCGGTCTGCGCGTGCCGTTCGCGGACCTGGAGGACGGCCTGCGGCGTCTCGCAGCCGAGGCGAAGACCTCGGTCAAGAGCGTGCTGCTCTCGGCCCACCTCAAGGTGATGGGCAGCCTGACCTCCGAGGACGCCTTCCACACCGGTGTGGTCTACCACGGCCGGCTGGAGGCACCGGGCGCCGACCGCGTGCTCGGCATGCACCTCAACACCCTGCCGTTCCCGGCCGGTCGGGGCGCCCGCACCTGGCGCGAGCTGGTCGAGCGGACCTACGCGACGGAAAGCGCCATCTGGTCGCACCGCCGCTACCCACTGCCCGCCATCCAGCGCGCCGCCGACAGCGCGGACGGCCTGATCAACGTCATGTTCGACTTCCACGACTTCCACCAGCTGGACGCCGACGTGGTCGACACCGCCGCCGAACTGCGCGAGAGCGCCAACGAGTTCGGCTTGAGCGTCATCACCCGCGACGGCCACTTCAACCTGAGCAGCGCGACCGAGACCTTCGGTGCGGCGAGCCTGGAGCGGCTGGGTGCGATGTACCGGTCGGTGTTGGAGGCGATGGCCGGGGATCCGGAGGGTGACGCGCGTGCGGTCCACCTGCCGG
>NZ_JBFAJO010000099.1:0-25009 GCF_040655255.1 Kitasatospora sp. NPDC050463 | reverse complement strand
CGCCGCCCTGCGCGTACCTCATGCCCCAGGGCTACCGGATCCACAGCCCCACCGTCAGGCGAACAGCCCCGACATCACCCAATCAAGTTCAGTACACCTCCATCCGCACGGTGGAGCCGTCCGTCTTCGTGATGTGGGCGGTGTGCCGGTCGGCGTACTTGCTGCCGTCGTAGAGCTCTTCGTGGACCTCGACGGAGCCGTCGGCGACGACGGTGCGCAGGTGGGCGATGTGGTCGAGGAACTCGGCACGGTCGGCCCACTCGCCGTCCGTACGCTGGCGGTACTCGGGGGTGAAGTGACGGTCGGCGGCCTCGGGCACGGTGAGGTCACGGTTGAACAGGAGGTCGGTCAGGGCGGCCTCGATGCCGGTGCGGGTCATGGGACTACCTTTCGGGGTAGGGGAGTTCAGGAGGTGCGTGCGCTGCGCACGCTTCTCCTGAACTGTAGCACCCCATGCGTGCGTCGCGCACGCTAATCTGGTGGCATGACGTCTGGTGGCATGAACAACGAGGTGGGCAACGAGATCGCGGATGCGCTGGGCGTCCTGCTGCGGCGCACCACGCGCACGCGGCTGCACCAACGGCTGACCGAGGGCCTGGGCGACGAGCTGGACGAGCTGACGTACCCGGTGCTCAGCGCCCTGGCCCGGACGGGGTCGCGCAGCGCCGCCGACCTCGCACCGGAGGTCGGACTCGACCGCTCCGGCGTCACCCGCCGCGCGTCCCGCCTGGAGGAGGCCGGCCTGGTCCGCCGCGAGCCCGACCCGCGCGACCGGCGTGCGCAGCTGCTCGTCCTGACCGAGCAGGGCCACCGGGCCGTGGCGGAACTGCGCGAGCGCCTGGCCGCCCACATCACCGCGAGCCTGGCCGGCTGGCCGCCCGGCGAGGCCGAGGCGTTCGCCCGCAACCTGCACCGCTTCACCAGCGAAGGCCCGTTCGCGTAGCGGACCAGCCCCCCGGCCGACCGCTCGACGCCGGGCCGTCGAACACGCGGCCGCCCGGACGGCGGGGTGCCCCGGCCCCGGGCACCCCGCGGGATCAGGCCTGGGCGAGCAGCGGATCGAAGGCGCTGGAACGCTGACGGCCCGCCATGAAGGCGAGGAAGTCCTTGATGAACGCGGCCCGCGTGTACGTCCCGTCCGCGTCGAGCAGTTCGCGCCGGAAGCCGGTGCGGAACAGGGCACGGTACTCGTCCGCGTCGATGGTCTGGTTACCGTCGGCGTCGGTCACGTCGAACAGCACCTCGGCGACTCGGATCAGGGCCGGACCGGCGAGGGACGGGACCGCCTCCGCGTACTCCTGCCGGCTGATCCGGCCGTCGCCGTCCGTGTCGAGCGCCGACTGGAGCTCCCGCCACCATGCCGCACAGGCTGCGTAGAGCCTGGTCTCCTCCGGCTCGTCCAGGTCGAGTCGGCCGGACAGCTCACGTGCCATGGCCGCGAGGTCGGGCCAGTCCAGGTAACCGTTCCCGGTCTGGTCCAGTACGGCGTCGAAGAACTCCTCGGCGCCGCGCCGTCCCGCGTCGCCCTGCGCCGACCGCCCGGCCGACGCACCGGCGCCGGGCCGGTCGGACGCGTCCGGCAGGGGGGTGATCAGTCGCAGCAACGCACCGAACCGCTTCATCCCGTCGCCCACGGCGGCCAGTGTCCTGCCCCTGGGATCGTCGCTGTCGGGCGACAGCGAGAGCAGGTCGAGGAGGTTCTCGGTGGTGATCCAACCGTCCGGCAGCAGACGCGCCGCGCCCAGAGCCAGATAGGCGCCCTGGGTCAGCGCCTCGGCGCCGGGGAGCTCGGTCAGACCGGCCCGCCTGCGGAACGTCTCCGGCAGGGAGGCGACCGTGACCACGCCGATCGCCGGCCCGGCCAGCGCACGCCCGGCGGCCCACAACGTGGGCACGCCCTCCAGCAGGGGCGGCGCCGGAAGATGGTCGAAGAGGTGGTAGAGAATGGTGCGCAGCGCCTCGGTGTTCTCCAGCTCCTCCTCGACCACCCGGTCGTAGTACGGCCAGAAGTCCTTGAGGGACTCCGGGAGTTGACCGGGGAGGTCGCCCATCACCGCCTGGAAGGCCCGGAACTGCGCATACAGCTCCTCCATCGCGGCCTGGTCGAGCGGCCGCCCGCTCCAGCGGAACATGGTGACGGCGCTCTCGAACATCGTGGCGACCACCCAGGCGCGGGCTGCCGGGTCCATGGCGTCGTAGGGCCTGTTCGCGGCGTCGGTGCCGTTCAGTCGGGCGTGCATCCGGTTGAGCCGGGCCGCCTCCCGTTCCCGCGCCGGTTCGTCCGTGCCGGCCATGCGCTGGAGGCTGCGCAGGGTGTTGGTCATCCGTCGCCAGGGGTGCGTGACGAAGGTGGAGCTGTCGACCAGGGCCGCGCCGATCTGCGGGTGGGCGGCCTCCAGGACCGTCGCCCGGATCATCGCCGCCGCCCAGCACGGGTCGTCGAAGAGCCGGTGGAACCGCGTCCCCGGGCCGAACAGTGCTCCCGGCCGCGCGGCGGACTCGGGTTCCGGGGCGGTGCCCTCTGCGCCGCCCGGGTTGGTGCCGGTCGTCTGGGTCACGATCCGGGTTCTCCATTCGTGTCGGCCGCCACGCCGCCGAACCGGCGGTGACGTCGCTGATAGGTGTTCAGGCACTCCAGGAAGTGCGTGGCGCGGAAGTCGGGCCACAGCACCGACGGGAAGACCCACTCGGCATAGGCGACCTGCCAGAGCATGAAGTTGGAGATGCGCTGCTCCCCGGAGGTCCGGATGACCAGGTCCACGTCCGGCGTGTCGGGGAACGGCAGGTGGGCCGCGAAGCTGTCCTCGTCCACGGCCTCGGGCGCCGCGCCGCTGCGGATCAGCGAGCGCGCGGCCTCGACGATGTCCCGGCGCCCGCCGTGGTCGAAGGCCACGGTCAGCGTCATGCCCCGGTTGCGGCTGGTGAGCGTCGTCAGGTCCGCGAAGTCGCGGGCCAGTTCGGCCGGGATCCGCGCATCCGCGCCCCCGAGGAAGCGGCAGCGGATGCCCCGCGCGTGCAGCAGCGGCGCATGCTTGCGCACGACCCGGCGCACCAGGCACAGGAGGTAGTCGACCTCCTCGCCGGGGCGGCGCCAGTTCTCGGTGGAGAACGCGTACAGGCTGAGCCACCGGACGCCGGCCGACCGGGCCGCCTCGACGATGTCGATCACCGTCGCCTCGGCCGCCCGGTGACCGGAGGTGCGTGGCAGATCGCGCCGCGCCGCCCAGCGGCCGTTTCCGTCCATCACGCACGCGACATGACGCGGCGTCGCGTCCGTCCGCTCCCCGTCGGCCGACCGGGGCACGACCGGCCGGGGCACGACCGCTCCCGCGGGTGGGCTGGGACCCCCGAAGACCTGCTCGACCGCCACTGCCGCCCCTCCGCTCGCCACCGGCCCGCGGTCCCCGCGAACCCGTCAGCAGCGTGTCGGAGCCCGGCCCGGCGTGTCCGGAGTTCCGGGGATCTTCACCCGATCAGGTAACGCCGGGCCGCCCCGGCTCCCGCGACGCGCCGGCTTCCGTCGGGAGCTGCTGCTCGGTCCACAGGGTCTTGCCCTCGGCCGTGAAGCGGGTGCCCCAGAGCTGCGCGAGCTGGGAGACGATGAACAGTCCGCGCCCGCCCTCGTCGACCGTGCGGGCATGGCGCAGGTGCGGCGCCGCCAGGCTGTGGTCACGGACCTCGCAGGTGAGCATCCGGTCGTTGATCAGCCGCAGTTCCAGTGGCGGGGCCCCGTAGCGGATCGCGTTGGTGACCAGTTCGCTGACGATGAGTTCGGTGTTGAACGCCGTCTCCTCGTCCACCCGCCAGGCCTTCAGGCGGGCCCGGACGTGCCCCCGGGCGGTGGCGACGGCCGTCGGGGCGGCGTCCAGCTGCCAGACGGCGACCCGGTCGGCGGGGAAGGCACGGGCGCGGGCGAGCAGGAGCATCGCCTCGTGCCGCCGGTCGCTCGCGTGCAGCAGGTAGAGGACGTCGTCGCACAGCTCCCGCAGCGGGCGATCGGTACCGGCCCGCACCCCCCGGAGGGCCGCGGGGATGCCGGTCGGCGCCTCGTCGACGTCCGGGACGCCGGCGAGGACCAGGATGCCGCCCTCCGGGAGCTCGAAGGTGGTGGCGGCGAACGGCGTGCCGTCCGCCCCGCCCAGCGGCGGGCCCGCCGGGATGTCGGGGACGTCGACGCTCCCGTCGGGACGGACCACCACGGGCCCCGGTTGGCCACCGGCCCGCGCCACCGTGCAGCTGTGGGTCAGCGGGTCGTGGACGACGTACACACAGGTCGCCGCCAGCGCCTCGCGGTGCAGCGGATCGGTCGGCGGGAGCGAGGCCCGTTCGGCGGCCAGGAAGCGGGACGCCTCGTGCAGGCGGGTCAGGAGCTCGTCGGGTTCGAGGTCGAAGGCGGCCAGCGAATGGATGACCGTGCGCAGCTGCCCCATGGCGGCGGTGGCGTCGATGCCCGTCCCGGCGACGTCGCCGACGACCAGCGCGGTACGGGCGCTGGACAGCGCGAGGGTGTCGTACCACCCGCCGCTGCCCGAGGGACTCAGGGGCGCGACGGCGGTCTCCAGCGCGACGTGCGAGACGAGGCGCCGGGGAAGCAGATGTCGCTCCAGGGTCGCCGCGATGGCGTGCTCGCGCGTGTAGCGGCGGGCGTTGTCGATGCACAGCGCTGCGTGGTCGGCGAGTTGGCGCGCCACCGCGAGGTCGTCCGCGCGGAACGCGGGCGTCGGTGCGGTGCGGTACAGGCTGACCAGGCCGAGCACGGTGCCGCGCAGGGCGAGCGGCGCGGTGATCAGCGTGTGGGCCCCGGAGGTGCGGATCGCCTCGGCGCGCGCCGGGGCGGCCGCCAGCCAGGACGGGTCCGCGCCGAGGGCGACCCTCCGGGGCTGCAGGTCCGCCAGGGAGAGGGCGAACGGGGTCGGCGCGGGAAGCGCGCGGACGTCTCCGACCGGGTGCGCCTGCGGCGGGTGCTCACCCGCGCTGCTCCGGAACGCGAGTCGGCGCAGCGGGACGTCGTTGGGGAGCGGAGCGAACGGAGGGTCCTCACCGCGCACCACCGCGTCCACCACCTCCACGACCGCGATGTCCGCGAAATCGGGCACCAGCACGTCCACCAGCTCCTGGCAGGTCACCACGGTGTCCAGGGTCCGCCCCACGCTCCGGTGGACGGCCTCCAGCAGCGCCATGCCGGAGCGGGCCCGCTCGCGGTCGGTGACGTCGACCACCGAGATGGCGAGCCCGAGCACCCGGTCGTGCCGGTCGGCCAGGCGGAAGGCCGAGATCGAGTGGAGGTGTTCGTCCTCCGGGGCCTGCTGAGGGCGGACCCGGATGATGCGGTCAAGGACGGGGACGCCGGTCTCCAGCACTCCGCGGGCCACCGCCTCGGCCTCGGCCGGGTCCGCCAGGTCGTACACCTCGGGGAAGCGGTGGCCGAGGAAGTCCTCCGCGCGGAACCCCCGCATGGCGGGCGTGGCCGTGTTGATCCGGACCACCCGCAGCTCGGTGTCGAGCACGTGCAGGCCCACCGGTGACAGCGTGAGCAGGGCGTCCAGCAGGGCCTGCTCGGCCTCGTTCACCGGACCGGAGTCCGCGTCGTGCTCGCCTCGCGTCACCGACCGTCGCCCTCCTGGGGGTGGGTTCGCCGCTCGCCGACCGCCGAGGGCCCGCACTTCAAGGTGTATCGCCCCGCGCCGGACTCCGCGACTCGCCCGACCGGAGGCCCCGACCGGAGGCCCCGACCGCGCCGGCGCCCAGCCGGCCGCGCGACCGGGGAGGGCGTGTCACCGCGTCTCCGCCGGGGTCACCCCTTCGGCTGGGGGACCTCCCCGGAGCCGCCCACCCGGAGTCCGGCCTTGCTCAGCGATCGCAGCGCCACGAGCAGGAAAGCGATGTCGTCCAGCAGGACGGGGTCGGGCAGCAGGTCCACGGGGCTGACCAGGTAGACGATCGACGCCCAGAACAGGACCTTCTTCGACATCGGGACGCCGGACGCCCCCAGCAGCCGCCGGGCCCGGACCAGCTTGACCACCAGGACGGCCGCCACCGCCAGGGTGGCCAGCACGAGGCCTCCGCCGATCACCCACCAGAACACGCTCGTGCCGTCCATCCGAACCACCTTCCACTCGAAGCCGACCCGGGAGCCTGCCCCGCTCTCGGCAGACCGCGCGCGCCCGGGCGACGTCGACCCTCTCCTCGACGATACGGGCACCGCCGGGCCGACGGCGGCCCCACCGTTCTCGGGCACGCCCCGCCGCACGAGTACCCGCCGTACGAGCACCGGGGGGCGTCCCGTCGCGACGGCGTTCCGCGCGGGCGCCGTCCGGCCGATCCGGCCGGACCGGACCTACCGCCGGCCCGGGGCCGTGGTCGGCGGGGCGTCCAGGACGGTGAAGCGCAGACCCGCAGCGATCAGGCGGTCGATCAGCACGGTGCCCATCGCCACCGCCGGCGTGACCTGGCCGGCGGTGGCCGGCAGGTCGTCGAAGGCGAGGCTGAGCGCCGACTCGGCGAGCATCTTGGCGGTCTCGGTGTAGCCCGGGTCGCCGCCGGACACCTCGGTGAAGAGCCGGCGCCCGGGGCCGGCCTCGCCGACGAAGCGGACGGTGAACCACGAGGCGGCGCGCTGCTCGGGGCTGGGCCCGACGCCGGGCTTGCGCAGGCCGGTCAGCGTCCGCCGCAGTGGCGGCAACTGCGCGGCGAGCGCCAGCAGGACGAGGCCGGCGCCACCGGCCAGCAGCACCGGCAGCCGCCGGACGGCCGCGTAGTGGCCGTAGCGGAAGGCGGTGCCGTAGTCGGACCGCGCCGCGGCCGAACGGGCGACCACCAGCGGATCGATGGTGGGCAGCGGCACCGCCCAGGCGCGGGCCTCGGCCGAGTGCCGGGGAGGGCCGGCCTCGGCGCTGATCCTGCGGTCGGCCGGCCAGGGGTCGGCGGCGCGGCGCTGCCGGGCCGCCCGCGCGGCCGCGCCGCGACGGGACAGCACGGTCAGCGCCGAGGCGAAGGTGCCACCGGACGGCATCCCGCCGGCCCAGACGAAGCCCCGCACCGACACCGCGGAACCGTCCGGCAGGACACCGAGCTCGCGCATCCGCTCCAGGGTGAACAGCACCCCCAGGTCGTGCGGCACGGAGTCGAAGCCGCAGGAGTGCACCAGCCGGGCACCGGTCTCGACGGCCCGGCGGTGATGCAGCAGGTACATCCGGTCGACGAACTCGGGCTCGCCGGTCAGGTCGAGGTAGTCGGTGCCGGCGTCCGCGCAGGCGGCGACCAGCGGCTCACCGTGGTGGAGATAGGGGCCGACGGTGGAGACCACCACCCGGGCGGCGGTCGCCACCTCCCGCAGAGAGGCGGGATCGGCGGCGTCCGCGGCCAGCAGGGGGAGGTGGGCGCAGCCGGGGTTCAGGGTCGCGAGGTGCGCCCGAAGCGCCTCCAGCTTGGCGCGGTTGCGGCCGGCCAGCGCCCAGCGACAGTCGGCCGGCGCGTGCCGGGCCAGGTACTCGGCGGTCAGCGCGCCGGTGAAGCCCGTGGCGCCGAACAGGACCAGGTCGTGCGGGCGTTCGGCGTCCATGAGGAATCCCTACCGGCTGGTAATGACGGAGCGCCTCACGCTAGGGACCGGGCGGCCCCGGCGTCAACCACCGCCGGCCGCCGACGTTCGGCGCGGCTCCGACCGGGGCGCGCCCGCGCCGGGGCCGCCGGTGCTGCGACGGCCGGTGCTGCGACTGCGGGCCGCAGCACCGGCGGCCGTCAGCTGATCAGTCCGGTCCGCCGGGCGAGCCACGGGATCTCGCGCTCGAAGGCGGTACCGAAGACGGTCCACCCGTGGCCGCCCGGGACCAGCTCGAACGTGGCGGTCATCCCGGCTTCGATAACGGCCGTCCGGACATTCTCCAGCTGGGGTCGGAACTCGTCGTCGTCCTCGCCGACCAGCATCGCGATGGCCGTGTCCGGGAACTTCCGGCCGGCCATCACCTGGAGGGGGTCGACCGCGTCGAAGCTGGCGCTGTCCCCGCCGTAGGCCTCCTCGATGGTCTCTTCCCGGGTCCCCAGGGTGGGCTCGTCCTGGCCGGAGATGTCGAGCACGGTGCTGAAGTGGTCGGGGTCGTTGACCGCCATCTGAAGTGCGCAGGTCCCTCCCATCGACGCCCCGCCGACCGCCCACGAGTCCCGGCCCGTGGCCGTCTGGAGGTTCTGGTGGATCCAGTCGGGAACGTCGACCGTCAAATAGGTGTACGTCTGGGCGATGCGCGAATCCAGGCAGAGCGTGTTGTTCCAGGTCGAACCGAGCTGGTCCGCCATGACCACGATCGGAGCGAGCCCGCCGTGCTCGGCCGCGAAGTCGTCCAGTCGCTCGTTCACCCGCCCCCCGAACACCCAGTCACCCGGTGCCCCCGGCTGCCCGGAGAGCAGGATCAGCACCGGCAGCAGCGGCCGCGGAGTGGCCTCGTAGGCGGGTGGGAGGTAGATGTACGCGTCGCGCGCGTCGAAGCCGGACTGGGTCCCCGGGATCGGCACCTCCCGGATGCTGCCCTTGGCCGGCAGGCCCGCCGGAGGCACCCAGACCTCGGCCAGGGGCCGCCCGGGCGGAGCGCTCGTCGTCAGCGCCACGGGAGGTGGGATGGACCGCTCGGTCCGGGTCAGCCAGGGCGCGAGCGCGATCCGGCCGGTGGGGAACTGTCCGAATCCGATGTTGACCTGCACGACGGCCATCAGCGCCACCAGCGCGCCGAGGCCGATCGCGAGCAGCCGGCGCCGCCAGGTCAGACCGCTCATCCGGTGGACGACGAGCGAGAGTCCCAGCAGGGCGACCCCCGTCCAGCCGACGACCTCCGGGGGGATCCCCCCGGGGAAGGGGAACCACCAGTCGTCGACCACGAAGGTGAGCACGGCGAGCAGCGCCGCGGCCGTGCACACGGCGGACGGCAACCGGACCCTCCACCAGCTGCGGCCGCGACCGACCGCGAGCACGAGCAGCGCGGCCCAGC
Organism: Kitasatospora sp. NPDC050463; assembly: GCF_040655255.1. Lineage (NCBI taxonomy): Bacteria > Bacillati > Actinomycetota > Actinomycetes > Kitasatosporales > Streptomycetaceae > Kitasatospora > Kitasatospora sp. NPDC050463. Next base: position 16,031 of record NZ_JBFAJO010000099.1, on the reverse strand, counting down.
CCGTCACGAGGACGACGTACGGGAGCGGGCCGGTGGTGAGCGGCCAGTCGATGGGATTCCAGGGGGCGGCGAACGTGGATGCTGTCATGCGGCTGTGTGCCCGGTCGGGCTCCGCACCGTGCGATCACCGACGACAGTGCTGACCCGAGTCCCTTGTCGCCGCCCGGCCCGGCCCGGACGAACCCCCGGCGTGCTCAGCGGCTCGACAACGATTGCTCCGGGAAGTCCTTCCGGTCGGATGGGCGAGGTGGGTTCTTCCCGTGCACGGCAGCGAGCCGTGCACCGGACATGTACGCCGTACACGACCGGCCTTGACACGCGGTCGGAACCGCGAGCCGGCCGGGCGACGGCACCCCACCAACCTACCGGGGCCCCGACGTCGTCGACGGGGCGGGTGGACGGCTACCGCCGGTACCGCAGCCGCCGCGGCCGGCTGACGGCGCCGCAGGTGACGGGCGTGCCCGTTCGGATCCCGAACGGGCACGCCCGCGGCGGCCGCGCTACGCCCAGGGGTCGCTGAACGACCGGCCCGGCACCGGCTTGGCGACGAGCGCCACCGCGATGAAGAAGTTCACCTGTCCGATCGCGAACATCAGGGTGGCGAGCGCCCTGGCGTCGTAGTGCTCGGACACCCGGGCGTAGAGCTCGTCGGACACCCTCTCACCGTGGGCGGACGGCTGGAGAACGGCCTCCACCAGGGCCAGCGCGGCCCGCTCGGCACCGGTGAAGTACGGCGAGTCCTGCCAGGACGCCACCGAGGTGATCCGCTCCTCGGACTCGCCGGCCTTGCGCAGGAAGCCGGTGTGCAGCACGGTCAGGTAGGTGCTGGCGACGATCTGGCCGGCACGCAGCTGGACCAGGCTGATCGTGCCGCGCGGCACCGAGCCGTTGCCGGTGGCCCGGAACAGCGCCGCCGACACCTCCGCCAGCTCGGGGACGAGCTGCGCCGGGTCCTCGGACATCCGCGGAACCATCGGTACCTCTGTCGTGATCGAACGCGTTTCCATGGCCATCTCCCAGAAGGTCTGTGCGGTTACCGTCATCCCTCCGACGGATGGCGACCGGAAAGTGTGACAGGGCCCGGAGAACCCGCCCGGCGCGTCGATCGGCGACGGCCCGCTCCACGGGCGAACCGCTCCGGCGTGCGGCGGGTCGCGAAGGGGGCGTGCGGAAGCAGTGGACCGCCTTCCCCTGGTCACCGGTCCCGGTGGCGCTGCACCCTGGTGCGGAAGACGGGCAGCCGGCCGTCGGAGGAGGGGCTCGATGGGAACGCGTACGCACGGGTCTGACGGCCGTTGGGAAAGGGCCGTGGTCATCGGCGGCGGATACGGCGGTCTCGTGACGGCCCGCGTACTCACCGGCTGCTTCCGCGAGGTCGTCATCCTGGAGCGGGACCAGGTGGACGAGGACACCGGCGTCCACCCGCACGCCCCGCAGGGCAACCACGCCCACGCGATGCTGGCCAAGGGCGCGGAGGTCCTGGAGACGCTCTTCCCCGGCCTGCGCGCAGAGCTGCTCGACCTCGGTGCGCCGGTCTACGACTACGGGGAACGGATGAGCTTCCTCCAGCCGGCCGGCTACGCCCCGCGGCACCGGACCGGCGTGCTGATCCAGTCGTTCACCCGGGACGAGCTGGAACGCCGCCTGCGGAAGAGGGTACTGGCGCTGCCCGGCGTGACACTCCTGGCCTCGGCACGGTGCGAGGGACTGGTGACGGAGCGGCCCGGCGTCGTGACCGCAGTGGTGTACCGCGCGGCCGGGTCCGCGGAACCGAGCCGGCTGGCGGCGGACCTGGTGGTCGACGCCTCGGGGCGCGCCGGCGGCCTGGACCGCCGGCTCGAAGCGCTGGGCGTGAGCGTGCCCGAGCCGCGCGTGGTGAAGGCGAAGATCACGTACACCTCGATGAACTTCGCCAGGCCGGAGCAGGACCGTCCGGACTTCGACGCCGCCTACCAGATGACGTTCGCGCCGGACGTCCCGCGCGGGGGCGTCATCCTGGCCGTCGAGCGGAACCGCTGGACGTGCTCGCTGTTCGGCTTCGACGAGCAGGTGCCGCCGACCGACGACCAGGGCTACCTCGACTTCGCCCGCAGTCTGGCGAACCCCCGGCTGGCCGAGGCCATCGAGCACCGCACCCGCCCGGAGCCCACCCACCGGTACGTCAACGCCGACAATCGGTGGAGCCGGTACCACCGGATCAAGGCCTGGCCCGAACGCCTGCTCGCCATCGGCGACTCGGTCTGCGTGTTCAACCCGGTGTACGGCCAGGGGCTCACCGTGGCGGCACTGGAGGCCCGGCTCCTGCACCGCATGCTGACCGCACGCCGGACCGCCGGTGAGGGGCTGGACGGCCTGAGCCGCGGGTACCAGCGCCGGGTCGCGCGTCTGCTGCTCGTTCCCTGGACCCTGTCGAGCAATTCGGACCTGATGTGGAACCCCCACGAACGTCCGGTCTCGGCCAGGATCGCCCACTGGTACAACACGCAGGTCTTCGCGGTGGCCGTGGACGACCCGCAGGTGTGGTCCCGGTTCGCCAGGGTGGCCAACATGGTCGCACCGCCCAGCCTGCTCTTCCGGCCCTCGGTCCTGGTGAAGGTCCTCGGCGCGGCGCTGCGCCGCCGCACCCCGCCGCCGGCGCGTGCGGGCACTCCGGCACCGGGGCCGGCGGATCCGCTCTCCCCCGGAACGCGCTGACCCGGCAGCCCGGCCGGCGCAGCCGCGGCACCTGCGCCACGCGGAGCCCGGTACGGGCTCGTCGCGCCCACCCGGGGCGGAAGCCGCCCGTCACCCTGCGGGTAGCCGGGGGCACCCTGGGCGGCGGGTACCCTGGGGCACCCTGGGGGGTGACCGGCCGGCGGGTGGCCGGGGCCGTCCTGCGGATGCTCGGCCTGCGGCGGGTAGCCGGCGCCCGGCCGCGGGTCGCACGAGCCCTGCGGGAAGCCGGCACCGGACTCGGACGTGACCGGACTCGGACGTGACCGGACTCGAGAGCGCGGCGGCAGGAAGCGGGCGGACTTCATGGCATGATCGACAACCGCATCGGACGCGCGTGGTACCACCTGCCACCACCGTCCCCCACCTCGACCGCCCCGATCGTCCTCGCACCTCTCCGCCCTGCCCCCACCAGGCCGCCGACCTCCCGAGGGCCGGGGAACACCCCCTGCCCCTCGGACCACCGCAGCCACCACCAGGCACGTCGCACACGACGTAAACTTCAACCACGACGACAAGGGAACAGCTGTGGCAACCGACTATGACGCCCCCCGCAAGACCGACGACGACGGGTCGCACGACAGCATCGAGGAGCTGAAGACCCGCCGCACCGACACCTCCAACGCCGCCATCGACGCCGTCGACCAGCTCGAATCGGCTGACGGCGTGGAACTGCCCGGCGCCGACCTCTCGGGCGAGGAGCTCACGGTCACCGTGCAGCCCATGCAGTCCGACGAATTCACCTGCGTGAACTGCTTCCTCGTCCACCACCGCAGCCGTCTCTCGCGCATGAAGAACGGCCAGCCCATCTGCCTCGACTGCGACTGACCAGCGGCGGACCGCCCCGCCGCCCGTCGGCGCGGGAACCTCACGGCGCCGCGCCGACGGGCGGCGCCCCGCTCACGCGGGAGGCGCGAGCTGGTCACGTACCCATCCGGGATCGGGGTTCACATGCGGCCGGCCCGCCACGAGGACGGTCGGCACGGTCTCGTCGCCGCCGTTGGCCGCCCGCACCACGGCGGCTCCGGCCGGGTCACGCCAGATGTCGACCCAGTGCAACTCGCGGGCGCGACGGCCCATCCGGATGCGCAGGCGGAGGCAGTACCTGCAGCTCGGCCGCCAGAAGACCACCGGCCGGCCGTCGACCGCGCTGCGGCGCTGTGCCTCCGGCGCACCGATCGACCTCGGGAAGACCAGGGGCGAGTGCACGGCCGCGAGCAGCACGAAGAGCAGCAGGAGTACCGCGGCCGTACCGGGGTCTCCCCTGAGGATCAGCCCCGCCCCGACGGCGGAACCGCACAGCACGAGCAGTATCGGCAGGACCCAGGCACGCATCATGAGGATGAAGGCTAGCGACGAGCGGGACACTCCCGCGCACCGGACCGCCGCCGACCGGCTCCGGCCTGCGGGCCGGGATCCGGGGCGCCTGGAGCACCTGACCCCCGGGGCGGTACGGCGACGACACCGGGCACCTCGCGGCCGCGGACGTTGGTCCGGATGCCACCGTGCGGGTGCGGCGGACCGATCCGGCGGCCACGTTGAGGAGATGGACACCGTCGTCGTTCTTGAGCTGGACATCCCGACCAACATTCGGATTCTCGGACCCGACCACATGCCGGCGGACCCGGAGAACCCGGTGCGCCGCGTGCACGCCGCCCCCCTGGAACCGTCGGGTGCCTGCGGCCCCCTCACCCTGTGCGGACTGGACACGAGCGAGATGACCCTCGCCCCGTATCGGCTCGCCGACACCGACGAGCCGACACTTCGATCGCACTGGCACGCGTGCAGCACCTGCCGGACCGCCCGACGGTCCCCCGCACCCACCGCCACCGCACCCACCACCGCCGAGCCCGCCGCGGACGCCCGCACGCACAGCGCTCAGGCGGCGGAAACCGCAACACGCTGACCAGCCGCGCCGGCCCTGACGGGTCGTTCGCACGGCTCTCCCGCCCGGGGACAGGCGCTCACCGGAGCGGATCCGGCAGCACCGGCCCGCACCCGCGTGGTCGGACCGGACCGGAGCCGGCTCGGTCCGGACGGCGGGTGCGGGGCGGTCGGATCGCGGCGGGCTCAGCTCACGGGCTCGTCCCCCGGTCGGTCGACGATGCCCGCCCGCAGGACGGCTGTGGCGAAGTCGTAGCCCTTTCCGCTCCCGGCACCCGGCGACGGGCTGCCCACGGGCGGGAGGCCGTCGGGGCCGCCGGGCGGGAGGTCCGTGAGCAGCACCTGCCGTACGCCGAGGAACGCGCCGCTCCTCGTGTCGAAGATGAGCGACACCCGCATGGTGCCGTTGGTGCCGACCACGGCGACGCCGTGGCGTCCCGCCGCGTCCACCTCGTCGGCCACCACCGCGGTACCCGGGATCTTCGCGGCCGCCTCCATCAGCGCGCCCGCGACGGCCGGGGGCGCCGTCACGTTCTGGAAGATCTTCTGGACGTCCCAGAACGCGAGCTGGTTGCGCATCTCCTTCGTCGACGTCCCGACCACCTCCTTGGAGCGGTCCGCGGCAAGGAGCTGCTCCAGGAGCTGCTGCGGATCGGTGGGCAGCGAGGCGACGAACTCGTAGGTCGGAACGTAGAAGCTCGCCTTCGTCGGCGCGCCGGTAGCGGTCCCCAGCGCCGCGGGCCAGGTGACCCGACCGTTGCCGTCCGCGCCGGACATCGTCGGGTCCGCGATCAGGCCGCTGGACCGGCCGTCGACCGGCATCCAGGTGGTCCGCTCGTGCTTCGACTGGCGCGCCCCGTCGGTGATCTCCCGCTGGTAGGTGAACTGGGCGTTCCCGGCGCCCGGGTCCGGACGGCTCGCGGCGGCCTTCGCGGCCCGGCTCAGCAGACCGGCGGCATCCGTCGGCTCCGGCGCGGGAGTGGCCGAAACCGTCGGGTCCGGCGCGGGCGTTGCCGAAACCGTCGGCTCCGCGGTCGCCGAGGCGGCGGGAACGGCCGGGCCGTGGGAGTCGGCGTGCCGCCCCGGGCCGACCACGGTCACGGCGGCCACCGCGGCGATCGCCAGCGGCGGAGCGATCCACCAGACCTGCCTCCGCCGCGACCGCGGCGCCGACGTCTCTGCGGTGATCTCACTCATCAGATGCTCCCTCAAGAACCGGTGGCGGTCGGCGGTGAGCATCTCGGGTGTGTCGTTCATCGGATCTCCCCCTGCATCGACCGGGCGGCGCGAAAGCCGCTCTCCCCTACCTGTCCGGGAACGGCAGCGGGTTCCCGACGTTCCACCAGGTCCTTCTCGACGAGCGAACGCAGTCGGGCACGGGCCCGCGAGAGGCGGGAGCGCACCGTCCCGACCGGGATGCCGAGAGCCTCGGCGGCCGACGCGTAGTCGAGCCCCACCCAGACGCAGAGTCTGAACACCTCGCGCTCGCTCCGACGCAGGGCGGGCAGCGCGCGCCGCACCGCCGCCAGCTCCGCGCCGGCGTCGATGCGGGCGACCAGTTCCTCCGCGAAGTCGTCCACCGGCTCGTGCTCACCCAACCGTTCCAAGGCCGCCCGGTGCCGCCGGGCCGCCCGCGCGGTGTTGCGCAGCACGTTGGTGGCGATCCCGAACACCCAGGGCCGCAGGCCTTCGTCGCCCTCATGCAGCTTCGCGCGCAGCCGCCAGGCCTCCAGAAAGGTCATCGACACCGCGTCCTCGGCCGCCGCACGGTCCCCCAGGGCCCGCAGCGCGTACGCGTAGACGGCCTGGGCGTGCGCGTCGAAGAGCTCCCCCATGGCATTGCGATCCCCCGCGCGCAACCGCGCCCGTTGTGACTGTTCCATGCCGTTCCCTGTCCGGACGCCCCACCGGGTTCCCCGTGATCCCCCTCACACGCCGCGCGGTCCGGCTGGGCGCGCCGCCGGAAGGCGCCGCCGAGGGATGACAGCGGCCGGGACTCGGGGCAGGAGGATCCCCGGTCCCGGCCGTGGGAGGCTCGGCCGCCGGGGAGAGCGGCCGTGCTGCTCAGCGGCCCGTCGATGGGGGTGGTGGGGCTGCTGTGACCGGAATGCTAGACCCGCCCCGGCCGCTGTGAAAAGGCCTGCGACCTGGTCTTCTTCGGACGCAGACATGTCACGCCACCTATTCGCCGGCCACCCGTGCCGTTGGTGCCGGCACAGCTCATTGGTGTACGAAGTTGGCCGAGAAGGCACTCCCGCTCGTATTGTCATGTGCGCGATGATCGGCCGGATCCCCTGGTGGAAACGGAATCGAATCCCGTGTGGAACGAAGGAAGAGAGAACACATGCGTCTGCCCGTTCGCCGTTCCCTCGGTGTCCTGGCCGCGGCCGCGGCCGCGCTGGTCGCCACGGCCGTACCCGCCACGGCCGCACCCGCCACCACTTCGGTGGCGGCCGACCAGCGTCAACCGATCTACGCCATCGCGCACCGCGTCGACACCCTGGACGGTGTGGACGCCGCGCTCACCCATGGCGCCAACAGCATCGAGATCGATGTCTGCGCCTGGTGGAATCCGAACGAATGGCGGGCCTATCACGACTGTTCATCGGCCGGTGACAACCGGCTGGGCCCCAGCCTCGACAGCATGATCGACCGCATCCTCGCCAACGCGCACGCCGGGCGCCGGCTGGCACTGGTCTGGCTGGACATCAAGGACCCGAACTACTGCGGGGAGCAGCAGAACCGCGGGTGCAGCGTCGCCGGACTGCGCGACAGGGCGCAGCGGCTGACCGCTGCCGGGATCCAGGTGCTCTACGGCTTCTACGAGTACCACGGCGGCAGCACCCCGGACATCGGCGGCAGGGGCTGGAAGAGCCTGGAAGGCAGGCTCGGCAGCCTGGAGGGCATCACCACGACCGGGACCCGCGATCAGGTCCGGAGCGCCTTCGACCGGTCCGGTTCCGCGATCCCGGCCGGTCACCGGGCGATGGACTACGGCGACAGCGACATCACCAAGGGATTCGGCAACTGCACGGAACCCACGTACAACACGTGCGCGGAACTGAAGAAGGGCGCCGGGGACCGAGCCGCGGGACAGCTCGCGGCCACGCTGTCCTGGACGACCACCTACAACGACCCGTGGTACGTCGACAAACTGCTGGGCGACGCGCGTGTGGACGGCATCATCGCGGGCTACGGCAGCTTCACCGGAGTGCGCGAGTACGACGACAGCTGGCAGTGCGCCAACGCCATCGGCCTGGTCCGTGACTGGGTGGGCCGCCACAGCACCACCCATCGCATGGCCACCGCCGGCGACCGCCTGTTCAGGTAGCGGAACCGCCCCGGCCACGGGGTCCGTACGTTCCGTACCCCCGTACCCCCGTACCCCAGTACCCCCGTACCCCCGCGGCCCCGTGGCCTCCTCGGGCCGACGGCCGGGATCCTGGGCCGGCAGTCGGGAGCCGTCGGCCGGGTCCTCACATGGTCGACACCTCCGGCACCGGACCGACGATCGATACGAACGTCAGAGCCGCACCAGCCGGCAGCCGCAGCAGGTTTGTGGCTTCCGCCAGTACGACGCCCCCGCCGGCGAGAGGCAGACTTCCCGCCAGAGCCGCGGCCTGTTCCGAAGGCCGACGCCAAGGACAGCAGGGGGAGCAGCACGATGAGTGGTCAGCTGTACGACGAGATCGGCGAGGCGTTCGAGGGTTTCAAGACCCTCCCCCTCGCGCGCTACGCGGAGGTACCCGGCTTCCTCGCCCTCGTCGGCGACGTGAACGGCAGGTCGGTCCTCGACCTGGCTTCCGGAACCGGCTTCTACAGCCGGGAGTTCAAGCGCCGCGGCGCATCCCACGTCCTCGGCGTCGACATCTCCTCCGCGATGGTCGAGGCGGCACAGGCGCTGGAGGACGGCGACCCGCTGGGCGTGCACTACGAGATCGGCGACGTCGCCGAGCTGCGCACCTTCGAGCAGCCCTTCGACATCGCTGTCGCGGTCCAGTTGTTCAACTACGCCGAGGACGTCGCCACCATCGAGCGGATGTGCCGCACCATCCGCCGCAGCATCGCGGACGGGGCCGAGTTCTTCGTCTTCACGCAGAACCCGGACTACCGTTTCGACGGGCCGTCGCTGGCCAAGTACGGCTTCCTGTGCGAGTCGCTCGGCGAGGAGACCGAGATCGGGCCGCGGGTGAGGATCACCGCGCTCCTCGACCCGCCGATCTCGTTCGTCGCGAACCCGCCCAGCCGTGAAGTCCTCGAGAAGTGTCTGCGGGCGGCCGGATTCAGCGAGGTGACCTGGGTTCCCCTGGAGATCTCCGCCGCCGGCGTGCGCGAGTACGGCAAGGAGTTCTGGGACGACTACGGCGTCAATCCCCCGCTGACGATGCTGCGCTGCCGCGCCTGATCCGAGTGGCCCGTCCCCGGTCCGGCCGGGAACGGGCCGCCGGGCGGGCGCCGTCCGGCGGGCGGCCGCCGGACTCGACCGGCGCGGACGACGCGTCAGAAGCACGAGCCGATCATGTGGTTTGATGTCCGCTGCTGATCTTCAAGATGAAGAACGAGACGGGGGCAGGACGATGGACAGGCCGAAGCGGCACGGGCGCGATCTCGCACTGGCGGGGATGGTCGCCGCACTCGCCCTGGGGACGGGCGCGTGCGGTTCCGACGGCGGCGGGGCGGCGTTCCGGGCCGGGGTGGTGCTGTCGGAGCCGGACCAGGTGCGGGACGCGCTGCCCGGCCAGGCCACGCTCCCCACGGGGTGGCGGCTCGCCTCCAGCGCGAAGCCGCCGCAGGTCATCGAGCAGGCCGAGGCGTCCAGCACCTGCCGGAAGAAGCTGGCGATCAGCTGCTCCGGTCTCCAGCTGGGCGGCACCGTCCGGTACGAGCTGGCCGCCAACACCGACAACGACATCCGCTTCACCATGCTGACCTTCGACAGCGTGGAGAACGCCGGGCCCGCCTTCGACGCGATGGTGTCGTCGCTGGAGAAGAGCGACGACAACGTGCGCCGGATCAGCGTCAAGGCGGCCGCCGAACAGTCCCAGGGCTTCGAGCGGCCCGCCGAGTCGAGCGACTCCGCGGGTGGGGTCGTCGCCTCGGCCATGGCCTTGCGCGTCGGCACCGTCGTGGTCCTGATCGAACTCGACGAGGACGAGCGCGACCACAAGACGCTGCAGCAGTTCACCGCGCTCCAGACGGAGCGGATCAAGCGGGTCCAGCAAGGTACGAACCCGGACGCCTGACACGCCCACGACCTGCCCTCACGGCCTCCCGTCGGCCCGCCCGACGGGAGGCCGCGGCCTTCGGACAAGGCCGTGCCCGTCGGACGAAGCCGTGGCCCCTCGGATAATGCCGTGCGGCGCATGGCCGAACGGGCGCAAGATCCTCCCATGACGGACATGCGAGCGTTCCGGGATGCGGTCACCGACTGGGCGGCGGGCAGCCCCGGCGGGCCGGCGAACGAGCTGGCCGTGCGCCTGCGCGTGCGGACCGCGGTGCTGCTGGAAGGGCCGAGCGACGTCGCGGCCGTCGAGGCGCTGGCCGCGCGCTACGGTCGGGACCTCCCCGCCGAGGGGGTGTGCGTCCTGTCCATGGGCGGGGCGATGAACGTCGGCCGCTACGTCAGCCTCCTCGGGCCCCCGGGGTTGGGCCTGCGCCTCGCCGGGCTCTGCGACGAGGGCGAGCAGCGCTTCTACGACCGCGGTCTCGACCGGGCCCGCGCGCCGCGGGAGGGGTTCTTCGTGTGTGTGGCGGACCTGGAGGACGAACTCATCCGCGCGCTGGGCGTGCCACGGGTCGAGGAGATCGTCCAGGCCGAGGGCGACCTCCCCGCCTGGCAGACCTTGGTCCAACAGCCCGCGCACCGAGGCCGGCTCCCGCACCAACAGATGCGGCGCTTCCTCGGCACGAAGAAGGGCCGCAAGATCCGCTACGGCCACCTCCTGGCCGAGGCCCTCGAATCCGAACAGGTACCCGCCCCCCTCCACGATCTGCTCGCACACCTGTGACCGGAGCGCCGGTCGCCGGACTCGGTCGCCGGACTACGGCGGCGGACTCGGTCGTCGGACTACGGCGGCGGACTCGGTCGTCGGACTCGGTCGGTCTCGGGCCCGCTCCGGCGACGGCCTCTGCGCGCGGCACGCCCCGCCGGCGGAACCCGGCGGGAACGCTCGCTGCCCGCAGGACGGAAGGAGACCTCACCAGCTGTCAGACCAGGTCCTCGTCGGCCGGCGAAGGCACCGCGTGCGGACGCAGGACCATGAGCGGGCCCTCCGAGGTCGCCACCATGGCAAAGGGGAAGCGGTCGACCTCGCAACAGAGCGCGACGTCATCGGGATGGACTCCCTGGCGCACCCCCTCCGCCAGTTCGGTCGCGGCGCGCGACTCGGCGGCGCGGCGGAGGAACTCGGCGGGATCCGTCCCGGTCCCGGCGGCCCTCCGGGCGATGTACTGAGCACACGCCAGATCTTCGTCGGCCCGCCCGTCCTCGCCGGTGACCACGAACGTGACACCGGCGCTCCTGCGCGCCCGCAGGAGCCGAGCCGTCGCCTCCGCCACCACGAAGCCGGCGCACAGCACCAGCGACGCCTCCTTGACCGCGAGGGCGCCGACCGTTCCGGCCGTGGTCTTCTGCACGACGGTCCGTCCGCCGAGGTCGACGGACCGGAGCAGGCCCGGCGAGTTGACCAGGTCGAACCCGGGCGCGGGCGGCCCGTCCTTGAGCGCGACCCAGTCCGGGTGACGGGTCTTCAGTGCCAGGGCTTCGTCCAGCGACTCAGCAAGAACGATCTTCTCCGCCCCCTGGGCGAAGGCCCAGGCGGCCACGGTGAAGGCACGCATGACGTCGACCACGACCGCCACGGACGGAACGTCGACCAGCTCGGGGATGCCAAGAAAACGAGTCTCCATTCCAGTCATGATCGCGCAGGTCCGACCCGAGGCAGCCGGAGCGTGAGGCACGTCACATCGACGGTCTCGGCTGGCACCTCCGGCTGACTGCGTCGCACAAGCGGCCCGCGACGGCGGATCGCTCGATCTGACCGGCACGAAGCCCCGCACCCGCTGACGGCGAACGGGCCCCGGCCCGACGCCGGACCGGCGGCCGGATGCCGCGCACGCCCGTTCAGGGCAGGCGGTCGTTCGGCCCGGATGTCCGGACGGAGCCGCCCGGGAGCAGTTCGTCGGCGCGGTGGGCGACCTCGTGGTGCAGGGCGTCGCGGACGGCGGTGTGGATCACCGCCTCCCGCCGCCCGGCCAGCGTGATCGGCAGTCGGATGTCGACCTCGTCGGGCAACGGCCTTCGTAACCTGGCCCGTTCGGCGAGGAAGGCCGGCAACACGCCGACGCCGGCGCCCAGCCGGGTGGCTTCGAGCTGGGCGAAGACGTTCGTCGTGCCCACCGTCGACCAGATTCGGGACCTCTACGCCCGGATCGACGCCTGCGCCTGAGGAGGGCCGACGAAGCGGCCCGCCGGCCCGCCACCGGAGGAGGCTTCCGGGGCGGGCTTCCGGGGCGGTTTCCGGCGCGGGCTTCAGAAAGGCGCGGGCTTCAGAAGGCCGTGCGGGTGTCGCTGCGGGTGTCGCCGACCGGGATCCGCTCGTCGTAGAGCCCGGCTCGCGCCGAGCGGCGCCACGGGCGGGCGTGACGGACGGCCATCTCGATGTCCCCGTCCCGCGAGTCGAGGTCGATGTCCGCGACCGCCAGGCCGGGACGTCCGTCCGCGGGGCAGCGCGCCAGCCACCGTCCACCGGGGGCCACGATCCCGGACGGCACCGTGGTACTGAACTGCGCCGGGAGCGAGTAGCCGAGCCAGTAGTTGTGGAGTGTCCCGTACGCCTGGGCGACGCGGGCCCGGGGCGCGTCGTCGACCATCACCGACAGCAGGACGCAGTCGACGTCCAGGCGCTCGTACTCGGCGAACACCTCAGGGAAATTGGCTTCGATGCACAGCGCGAAGCCGAACCGGATGCCGTCCACCGCGAGGACGAGCGGCTGCTGCCCAGGGGAATACAGGTAGGACACCTCGGTGTGCGACAGGAACCGCTTGTCGTACCGTGCGACCAGCCGGCCTTGATCGGAGACGACGTAGAGGCTGTTGTGGGGCCGGTTCGGCGCTGTGAGGGGGTGGATCGATCCGAACACGGTCCACAGGCCGAGCTCGCCCGCCGAGGCGGTGATCGCCTCCGCTTCCTCGCGCAGGACGTCCCAGGCGGCACGGCTCCAGTCGGCCGGAGCCGGTTCGCCGGACGGGCCGACCGCCATCACGCGCTTGCTCGGGTAGGTGATCGCCCCCTCGGGGAACTGCACCAGCCGCGCCCCCGCCCCGGCGGCCTCGGCCATCAGGGCCCGGATCTCCTGCCCGGCCGCCCGGAGCGCTCCTCGATCCGTGGGGTCTTCCGGCACCGTGCTCTGCGCGACCGCCAACCGCAATGTCCTTGCCACACCGTGGACGGTACGGCACGTCGGGATGCCCGGCCAGCCCCTGGTGGGCCCCGTCCGCCCTGCTCGTGGTCATCTGAACGCCCTTGATACCGGGGCACCTTGGCCGGCCCCGACGGCCCCCGGGAGTTCGGACGAGCCGAGCGTCGGCGCATCCGTGTGCTGCGGCGATGAGCGATGAGCGATCGGCGGGCGGCGGTCGCACGGGGTGGGGTCTGGGGTGGTTCACCGGCGCAAATTCTTCGGTGCTGGATGGTGAGCGACCGTCACTTCGGGCGGTCGTGGCCGCAAGATATCCCGTCACCCGTCACAGGCCGCCCCGAACCACAGGCCCGGCGGCGTCCCGGTGGCGGCGGACGGGGCCGAGGAAGCAGCCGGAGGCTCCCGGGGCCGACCCTTAGGCTGGCGAACGCGGCGCCGCCGGGAGTGCGACCGTGCCGAGTGAGCAGCGAGCAGCGAGCAGAGGAGCCAGGCATGAAGAGTCGCAGGGTGGTTGTGACGGGGGCGACCTTCCCGGAGCAGGTGGTGCGGGAGCTGGAGGCCGGCGGGTTCACCGTCGAGTCGCTCCCCGGTGACCTGGACGAGGACGAGGTGGTCCAGGCGCTGAAGGGCGCCTGGGGCTATGTGCTGGGCGGGTCGGAACTCATGTCCAGGCGAGCCTGGGAGCAGTTGCCGGACCTCGCGGTGGCCTGCTTCATGGGCACCGGCTACGGCTCCTTCATGGAGCTGCCGGAGGGCGGTTCGCCGACCCGGTTCAGCTGCACCCCGCACGCCAACGCGGTGGCCGTCGCGGAGTTCACCGTCGCCCAGATGCTCGACCTGGTCCGCGGCGTCACCCGCCGGGTGGCGGGCGTGCAGGCCGGCGCATGGAGCGAGGACGCGACCCCGTCGCTGGTCGGCGCCCGGCTCGGGGTGGCCGGCATGGGACACATCGGCCGCGAGGTGGCCCGGATGGCGCACGCCGCGTTCGGGATGGAGGTCCTGTACTGGAACCGCACCCACCGCCCGGAGCTGGACGAACTGCCCTACACCGCGGTCGCCTCGCTGGACGAGCTGTTCGAGGCCGCCGACGTGGTGACGCTGCACTTCCCCCACCTGCCCGGGAGCAACGACGGGGTGATCGGCACGGAACAACTGACCGCGCTCGGCCCCGACGGCTTCCTGATCAACACGGCCCGCGCCGCCCTCGTCGACCCGGTGGCGCTGCGCACCGCGCTGGCCGAGGGCGGCATCGCCGGTGCCTCGATCGACGGCTACTACACCGAACCGACCCCGGACCCGGCCGAAGACCCGTACGGACTGCTGGAGTTCGTGCCGGCTCGGCTGCTGGTCACACCCCACTGCGCCTACCTGAGCACCCAGGCGATCCGGCGGATGGCCGACATGGCGGCCGAGAACCTGCTCGCCGTGGCCCGCGGGGACGAACCGCCGTACGCGGTGACGGTCGGCTAGGAGCGTGCCCCGGTAACGGGTGACCGGTCGGCCGACGTCTCTCCGCCGGTGTCTGAAAGCCCGTGGTCAAGGTCCTGCCGGCGTCATGTGCGGCCCGGCAGGACCGGCGACGGCCCTGCGGCCCGTCCGGTCGCCGCCCCCTGGACGGCGGAGCCCGGCGGTGGCCGCGGCACCTACGGACCTGCCGGGCGGCGGAACCCGGTGGGCCGGCAGTGCAGCCGCCCACCCGTGGGCCGGGGGCGCGCCACGGCCGGTCAGCGCCTGCGCCAGAGCGTCCAGCCCTGCGCCCGGTCCACCTTCTCCACGTACCACTCGGCGGGGTGCTCCGGCCAGTATCCGTCCGGGGCCTTGCCCTCCGGCGCCGGCGGGGTGACCAGCGTCGTCGCCTCCGGCGGGACGGGCTGCCAGCGCGGGTCCCGGTACCAGACCCGGCCCTGGTAGACCTCGAAGGCCTGGGCGTTGCGCAGGCCTCCGTCCAGGTCCCAGGCGAACACCACCTTGTCCGTGGGCTTGATCCCGGCGGACTTGGTGAAGCCCGTCGCGAGCGGCTTGCGCCAGTTCGAGTGCGGGTAGGCGACCTGCTCGGTGATGGTGGCGGTGGCGAACCCGGCGAACAGCGCGAGCGAGAGGCCGACCGCCCAGAGCACCCGGCGCCCGCCGGCGACCAGGAGCAGCACCACCGCGCCCAGGATGACGAAGGCGGCGGCGGAGGAGCGCATGACGTTCAGCCGCATCCAGTCGGCGGCCAGGAAGGTGACGTCGGGCAGGGCCCAGCCGATGAACAGCTTGGTGGTGAGCGCCGAGCCGGCGGACCAGACCACCAGCTTGCCGAGGATCAGGGTCAGCCCGACCGTGGCGGCCGCCGCGTAGCCCAGGCCGCGGCGGCCGGCGCGGCAGAGGACGGTGACGCCGGCGACGAAGGCCACCGGGACCAGGAACGAGAGGTAGCGGGCGTAGACCCAGTCGTCGATCCGCCCGTCGTCCGGCAGCGCGGCGGCCGAGGCGAGCGCGGTACCGACGAGCAGGGCCACCATCACGCCGCCGACGATCCGGAGCGGGCGCGGGAAGCGGCCGCTGAAGAGCGCGAACACGCAGACGACGACCGCCAGGCCGCCGATCCCCCAGGTCGAGACGGTGAAGTACCAGATCTGGCCGGCCGTTCTGGTCAGCGTCATCTGAGTCTTGTCGGGGTCGGTGAGCCCCTTCCACAGGAACCCGCCGACGTCGCTCGCCCCCACGGTGAACTGCGCCTCGAGCCACCGGTCCAGCAGTGTGGAGCCGAGCACGCCCGCGCCGAGCACGCCCAGGCCCGCCGCGGTCGTCCGCCAGGGGGCCCAGCGCAGTGCCAGCACGCCGACGAACACCACAGCGGTGAGGGCGACCACGACCCCGCCGCGGTCGTGGGTGGCCATCGAGTAGGCGGCGGCCGCGCCGGTGCCGGCCGCGTAGCAGTAGCGGTGCCTGACCGGGCCGTCGCTGAGCCAGCCGTGCATGCAGAGCAGCCAGGACAGGATCAGCACCGGCAGGACGGTGTCCGACATGAC
>NZ_JBFAJO010000098.1:0-25412 GCF_040655255.1 Kitasatospora sp. NPDC050463 | reverse complement strand
GAAAAACGCAGTGGCGATCCGGCAAGTCAGGACACCAGGCACCACACCGACTCTGCAGTCAACCCCCGAAGGACTTCGAGTGTCGACCACTAAGCTGCGGAGTTTCGACGAGCTGATGGCCGAGCTGTTCGCGCCGGCGGAGCTGCTGCACCACGACCGCTCCTCGTTCGTCCGGCACGGCGAGAGCTGGGTGCCGTACCCGTTTCAGCAGCACCTGCACCACCTGCCCGCAGCCCGTGCCCGAGAGTGCCTGGACGATCTCGCCGCCGCCCAGGCCCGCGGCCGAGCCCCGGCCGAGGCGGACTTCGCCTCGTGGCTGGAGGGGACCTACGGACCCGGCCTGGTGGAGGAGTTCTTCGGCCCCTATAACCGCAAGATCTGGGCCACCGACCTGGCCGATATGTCCGCCTCGTGGATCGCCGAGCGGATCGCCCCCTGCGACACCGACGCGCTACGGAGAGCACTGGACGCCGGTCCCTCCATCGTCCAACCGTGGGGCCCGAACGCCGAGTTCGCGTTCCCCGCCTCGGGCGGGACCGGCGCGATCTGGCGACGGCTCGCCGACCAGCTGAACGGAGATGTCCGCACCAGCAAGGCCGTCGTCCACATCGACCCGGCCTCGCGCACCCTGCTGACGGCCGACGGCGCCCTCATCTCCTACGGACGGCTGGTCGCCACCGGGGCGCTCGACCAGCTGATCGCGATGACCGCCGGGACGCCCGACGACGTACGGCAGGCGGCGAGCGCCCTGCGCCACACCACCGTCGCGATGGTCGGCCTCGGCTACCGCGCGCCGACCACCGACCGGCGCTCGTGGCTGTACTTCCCGGGAAGCGAGGCGCCGTTCTACCGCGCGACGAACTTCTCCGCGTACGCGCCGGCCAACGTCCCCGGCGCCGACCCCGGCCGGTATTCGGCCTGGATGACGGAGACCTCCCTACCTCCGGGCAGGCTGCTGGACCGGGCGGGCCTGGTCGAGGAGTGCGACGCGGCCCTCCGCCGCTGCGGCCTCGTCCCCGAGTCTGCGGAGCGAGTCAGCGGACACGTGGAGCTGATCCCGTATGCCTACCCCGTGCCGACCGTCGGCAGGGACGCGGCGCTCGCACTCATCCAGCCGTGGCTGGATGAGCACCGGATCTACTCCCGCGGCCGGTTCGGCACCTGGCGCTACGAGATCGGCAACATGGACCACGCCGTCACCATGGGCCAGGACATCGCCCGGCGGATCGTCAACGGAACGCCTGAGCGGATCTACACCGCACCCGCCCGCGCCACCGCAGGAGCCGGCCGTGCCCGGTGAACTCGTCCTGGACGCCCACGCCGTGACCGGGCGCCTGCTGCTCGGCGCCGCACCGGACAGCGCCGCCGCTGTCAGCGAGCTCCTCGCCCTGGGCGTCACGCACGTGCTGGACTGCCGGACACCGCGCCCGGCACCGCCGCCGGCCGCCACCTGCCGCGACCTGGTGTGGCACTCGGCGCCCACCGAGGACGACGGCGCCTCGCGCGGCGCCGACTGGTACGCCGCCTGCCTGGCCTTCGCCGAGCTCGCCTTGCGCGAGGACGGGGCCCGGCTGTACTGCCACTGCGCGGCCGGGGTCAACCGCTCACCGGCCGCCACCTACGCGATCCTGCTCGGGCAGGGCTGGGCACCGGCCACCGCACGGTCCCGCATCCTGACCCGCCGCCCGCAAGCACGCCCCCGCTACTTCGAGGACGCCGACCGGTGCCTGCGCGAACTGGGCATCGCAGAACAGGAGACACCGTGATCCGTGCCAGCCGACTGCTCGTCGCCGCCTATACCGCCCGATCCGTCTACGTCACCGCGTCCATGGCCCTGTCCTGGCGCTCCATGGGGGCTGAGGCCGCCCGCGCCGAGCACACGCCGACCGAACAGGCGCCCGCTCTGACGGTCATCGTCCCCGCGCTGCGCGAGCAGGCGGTGATGCCCCGCTCGCTCGCGCACTTCGCCGATCTCGCCGCCGAGTGGCCGCAGCTGCAGATCGTGGTCGTCACCGCCGAGCGGGAGGCGGCCGAGACCCCCGAAGGGCAGCAGACCACCGATCAGCTGTGCCGGGACCTGGCGAAGACCCACAACGACCTGCTGGGACGCCAGGCGTTCCACGTCGTGTCCTACCCGGGACAGGGACGGCGGGCCTCCCAGCTCAACCACGCGCTCGCCGCGCTGGACAAGCTGTTCCCGCCGACCGGGGACGACTACATCGCGGTCTTCGACGCCGACGCCGTCCCCGACGCGCGCCTGCGCGCCCACTTCGCGCAGGCCGCGACCGGCCGGCCCGCGATGATCCAGCAGCCGATGCTGCCCGCGTTCCCCGCCGGCTCCGGTGGGCGGCGCTCGGCCGTGATGTCCGGCCAGGATCTGGCGGCCTTCCGCCGCACGGTCGGCATCGAGTACCGCCGGATCAAGGTGGCCCACTGGTGTGCGCCCGGCTGGCGCGGCGCCCTGCTGGCCGCGCTCGCACGGCCGATGGTCTACGGGGTGGGCTCCGGGCTGATCGTGCGCCGAGACAAGATCGAGGACATCGGGTTCTTCCAGGAACCGCACGACGACCTCGCGGTCGGCCACCGCCTGAGCATGGCCGGCGAGCCGATCGAGGTGCTGCCCTCGGTCAACATCGTCGAGCCGTACCAGAGCGTGGCGAGCATGGCCCGCGCGTTCAGCAGCGTCGCCTTCGCCAACGCCGCCACCCGCCACGACTACCGCTTCGCCGCCGCCCGGCCCACCCGCCTCTCGCGCACCGGACAGCGACTGCTGGCCGCCCGCGCCCTGGCCGACGGCGCCGCCTGGGCGCTGGGACCGGTCGTCATGACGGCCGCCGCCGCCCACCTGGCGGCCAGGCGCGAACACCGGCCACTGGCCGCAGCCGCCCTGCTCGCCGGGATCATCGAGCCGGCCGTCGCCTACCGGCTGCGCGGCCGGCTCCTGGAGGACTTCCGCTCACCCGGCAAGACCGACACCGCCTGGCAGCAGCCCGCACCCGCCCCGGCCGTCGCCACCGCCCTGGTGCAGCCCGCGGTCAGCGCGCTCGGCCCGTGGCTTCTCGCCCTGCGCGCGAGCGCCGCCCAGCTGACCGGCCGCGACCTGCGCTTCACCAAGACCGAGCACCTGGGCGAGATCGCCCACTGAGCTGTGAGGAGCACCCCTTCCATGGGCGATCTCGACACCGGCTGGGCCGTGCCCACCGACTTCCCCGACACCGGCTGGACCCCCGAGTCCATCGACCAGCACCTCGCCCGCGCCCGCGCCGAGATACCGGCCTGGGACGACCCCCAGCAGACCCGGCTCGGCTTCGCCATGGCCGCCCCGCACCCGCAGGCCGTGCGCACGCTCGGCGACTGGTCGGCGCTCAACACCAACAACGTCGGCGTCCACACCCGCTTCGGCGAGGGCAAGACCGGCACCCGCCGCCTGGAGAAGGAAGCCCTGGCCGCCCTCGCCGGCCTCTACCGCGCCGGAGCCCTCGACGGGCACCTGACCAGCGGCGCCAGCGAGGCCACCCTCGCCGCCCTGCGCATCGCCCGCAACCTGCTGCGAACCGCGGGCCACCGGACGCGCGTGATCACCTCGGACCTGTGCCACGCCTCGGTCGCCAAGGCCGCCGAGATCCTCGACCTCGACCTGGTACGCCTGCCCGCCGGACCCACCTGGACCCTGACCCCCGACCAGGTCCGCCAAGCCGCCGCCGGCGCCATCACCGAAGGCGTCACCGGGATCATCGTGGTGGCGACCGCCGGGTACTACAACAGCGGCTTCGCCGACCCCGTCGACGCCATCGCCGCCCAACTTCGCGACCTCGCCTTCCAGCACCCCGACCAGGTCCGATTCTTCCTGCACGTCGACGCCGCCCACGGAGGCTTCGTCTTCCCCTTCACCGCGCCCGATCTGCCCTTCGACTTCCGCAACCCCGGCGTGCACTCCATGGCCGTCGACCCGCACAAGGCCGGCCTGATGCCGTACGCCTGCGGTGCCCTGCTCGTACGCAAGGGTCTGCTCGAACATGTCACCCGCATCGACCCGCACACCCGCATCCCGGACGAGACCGTCCTCGGCTCACGCCCCGGCGCCACCGCGGCAGCTCTGTGGGCCACCCTGCACACCCTGGGCCGCACCGGCTACACCAGCATCGCCGTCCGTTGCCTGGAGCGCCGAGACCAGCTTGCCGCCGCGATCCGCGCCGCCGACCCTGACGCCCGGCTGCTGCCCGCCCCGAACGCGCCCGTTGTCTCGGCCGCCTTCAGCCACCCGGGGGGACAGCTGCCGCCCGAACTGTGCGAGCGTCACCGGCTCGTCCCCCTCACTCTGCCCGACCCTGATAAGGAGGGCGAGCGGCGCCTCTTCTACCACTTCTACGCCTCTGCCTCCTTGACGGACGAGCAGATCACCGCGTTCGCCGGGCACCTGGCCGACGCCTGCGCGGCGGCCCGCGCCGCCGGGTCCGCCGACGGGACGGGTCGGAGCATCACCTCCGAGGTGGTCGCCGACATCCGCACCCACACCGACTGCTTCCGTCACTTTGTCGTCCACCCCGAAGACCGGCGCGACCCCGGCGTCCCGGGGTACTCCTTCCACACCTTCACCCAGCGCAGGGCCACCGACGAGCAGATCCAGGACACGCCCTTCGGCCGGGCGCGGGCCGGCGGCCCACTGTGGGTCTACGCCCCCGATCTGAAGGCCCCGTTCGCCAACGAGCTCCTCGGGGTCCGCACCGACCACTACTTCCTGGAAGTCCTCGACCGCCACCAGCAGCAGCTGTCCCTGGTCGGCGCGATCCACGCCACGATCCTGCTGCCCGGCACCTTGCGCGTCCTGTTGAACTTCGAGTCCGACGGGACGTTCCGCTCCGCCGAGTACAAGGCCCTGGGCACCCGCGGCGCCGACGAACTGCAGGTCTTCCCCGACGCGATCACGGCCAAGATCGGCAAGCACGCGGCAGGGTTCCGTCGCCCCCGCAGCGACGACTACTCCTTCTCCATCGACACCTCCGCCGAGATCACCGTCCGCCTCGCCGACGGCGCCGCACCGCCCACCGTGGTCACCGCCCGGCACAACGCCGATGTGCTGCTGCCTCGCCGCCCACACCTGCGCCGCGAACAGTTCCACCGCTTCCCCAACCGCTTCTTCGACACCGAAGTGGACATCGAAGCCGGCCGGGCCTGGACCGGCGCCGCCTACCTGCCCGAACTCCTCGCCCCCACCCCCGTCGGCACCGTGCTGGCGGCCCGCTCCGCCACCGCCGGACTGTGCACCGTCGACGGCCGCCTCACCGACACCGGCGTGCACCTGGCCCTCACCCCGCTGGCCGAGCCCCGCACCGACGCCATCGAACTGGCCGCCCCCTGGGACCTCGGTCGGCGTCTGCACGACGCCCTGCCCCGTCTGGACGTCCAGGACCCGGCCCGCCTCAGCATCGAGCAGGTCATCGACTTCGCCGAGAGCGTCCACGAGGTGTTCACTCGCGATGGTCTGCCTGCCGACCTCGTCGTCGCGGGAGCCCGCCGATGACCACACCCGTCCTCGACCACGCCGCCGCCAGCCGCCTCATCCCCGGCACCGGAACCCTCAGCGCACGGCCGCTGCCCCAGGGCCGCTTCAACACCTGCTGGCACCTGTCCGGTTCCGGCCGCTCCTACCTTCTCAAGGTCAACCACCGCGAGGGCGAACCGCACCTTCGGCGGATGGCCGACGCCATGACCGACGCCGCAGCGCGCGGCGTCGCCGTCCCGCGCGTCCTCGATGTCGGCCACGACCGGGACCTCGGCCCCTACCTGCTCCAGGAATGGATCGAGGGCCGGACGTTCGCCGAAGCCCGCGAGGCCGACGCCGTCGACCCGGCCCTGTGGCCCGCCCTCGGCCAACAGATCGCCCTCCTGCACACCGAACAGGTCGCCGCCGCCGCGACACCGGTCTCCCGCACCCGCCAGCTCTCCGACCTCCTCAGCCAGGCCGACCGGCACGCGCTGATACCCGACGACCTCGCGGAGGCCGCCCGTCGGCGCGGCACCCTGCTGGCCGAACGGCTCGGCGAGCAGTTGATGGTGAATACCCATCAGGACATTCACCCCGATAACATCCTCATCCGACCCGGCGGCCAGATCGCCCTGCTCGACTTCGACCACGCCACCACGGCGGAAGACGCCAGCGACTTCGTCAAGATCGACCGCTGGTGCCTCACCTCACCCGAGGACCGCCGACTGCTGCTGGACGCCTACTGGCAGCAGCGGGGCCGGCCGGCAGACCCGAGGTTCGAGCAGCGCCTCGCCTTCCACCGCCTTGTCATCCACCTCTCGTACTTCCTGTACTGGCACGGCCGCGACCCCACCCAGATCCCCGGGTGCACAGCGGCCCTGCGCGACGAACTGGAGTAAGCACCAATGACCGCGACCAAGCCCACCACCACCCCGGCCCCCGCACCGGTCGTCGGCCCCGGCGTCCAGGTCGTCGCAGCCCTGCTGCGACGCGGCGACAAGATCGTCCTCGTCCAGGAACAGCGCCACGGCCAGGAGATGTGGTCCATCCCCGGCGGCGGAGTCGAACGCGGCGAACTCCTCGGCGAGGCCCTCATCCGCGAAGTCCTCGAAGAGACCGGCCTGCGCCTGACGACGGTCGGCCCGCTGGCCTACCTCGTCAACACCACGACCGCCCGCTACCCCTCCACGGTGGTCCTGACCTTCGACTGCACCGACTGGGACGGGGAGATCGCCGTCCACGACCCGGACGGCAAGGTCACCGGCGCCGTCCTGCTGCCGCTGGACGAGGCCAAGAAGGTCCTGGCCTCCTCCACCGCCTCCCGCCCCGAGATCGAACCCCTGCTGGACTACCTCGACGGCTCCTCCGCCGACCGCGTGTGGTCCTACCGCGACGACCAGCCCGCCGACTGACCTGCCCGGGGCAACTCGCCCCGGGCAGCTGGGAGAACCCATGACGCTCACCCGCGACCTCGACTCGTCCATAGCCGCGCTCGACCCGCTCGGCGCAGACCCGGTGATGCGGGCCCTTCCCCAGGCCAACATCGCGGCCGACACCGCCTGGCTCCGCACCCGGGCCATGAGGCTCTCCCAGCACGCCGGTCGGATCCGCGACGCCGCCCCCGCCCGGGCGGCGTTGCGGGACCTCGGAATGCTCGCCGCCTCCCTCGCCCGCCACACCGGCCGGCCCGTCCCGCCCCGCAGCGTCGAGGCGGCCTTGCTCCACCTCGGCGCCGTCGCCGACGAGGTCCCCCGCGAGAGCGTCTACTCCTACGCCACCCGCAACCCCCGCGGGCCCCGGCGGCGCTCCTTCACCGACACCCCCGGCGAGCACCTGTTCATCGACGAGGTCACCACAGCCAGCCACGCCCTCGACGCCGCCATCATCCACGGCACCCAACTGGCCGAGGCCGGCGACCAGCACGCCGCCGACACCCTTGCCGACCTCGTCCACCAGCGCCTCCAAGCCTTCGCCGCCCACCTTCTGACCGTCAAGCGCACCCTGACGCCGCAGTACTTCACCGGCCAACTACGGCCGTACTACCCGCCGCTGGACATCGCCGGGCACACCTACTACGCGCCCGGCGGCGCCCAGATGCCCTTGCTCGTCCTCGACGTCATGCTGCTGAGCCAGGCGGCAACCGGCGAACTCGCCTCCTGGTACGAGCAGTACCTGGACGACAACACCCTCTACCTGCCCCCGCACCACCGCGCCCACATCGAAAAGGCGCGCCACGCGCCGGGACTCGCCCGCCTCGCCCAGCAGCACCCGCACCTGCGGCCCGCCGCCGCCCTGCTGATCGGCGACCTGCTGCGGTTCCGCCTCCCGCACCGCCAACTCGCCCGCGCCAACATGGCCGTGCGCGACGACGGCTCGCTCGGCAGCGGCGGCTACACCGCCGCCGCGCTCGACCAACTGCTGGCCGTCACCGAAAGCGCCCGCGCCCTCCTCAACCCTGGGAGTCCCGTGTGAGCACCGCCTCCTCCATCGACACCGACTTCCCGCCGTTCCCACTCGGCGCCCAACGCTCCGCGCTCGCCGACGCCCCGGCCGTGCCGCCCGAGCCCGTCACCACGCGGGTCCGGCTGGCCTACCCGAGCCGGATCAACGCCATGGCCCTGGACTCCAGCAAGATCGTCCCCAGTCAGGGGGCCTACCTCGCGGGCGAACTCCTCTTCGCCTGCGACCTGACACGCGACGTCGAGATCGACATCGTCGAGGACGGCCCCGCCGTGCAGACCGCCCCGGACTGCGACCATCCCGTCCTGGCCCGGCACGCCGCCCTGCTGATGCGTTCGGCGCTGGGCATCCGCGAACGCCTGCGCGTGCGGGTCACCGCCCCCGAGTTGCCCGCACACCTGGGCCTGGGATCCAGCAGCGGCCAGATCGCCGCCGTGGCCGCAGCCGTCAACGAGCTTTACGGCCGACCCGTCACACCCCGACGGCTCGTCAAGTTCCTCGCCCTCAACCACGGCGAGGAGATCGACGGCGAGGACCACCGCCTCCTGCCGGTCCAGTGCCTGGGAGGCTCCGCCGCCGCCGGACTCATACCCGGCGCGGCCCAGGTCATCGCCGGATCCCACGTACCGCTCCTGCAAGCCGGCCTGCCCGAGGACATCCACATCGTGCTCGGCATGCCGAACGACCCGGTGATCTGGGACGCGCGGGCGAGCCTGGCCGCCGAAGCCGCCCACTTCGACGCCTTCACCGCGACCGGCCGCACCTACGGCCCCGAGATCGCCTACCGGCTCCTGCACGAAGCCTGGCCCGCCCTGGCCGACGGCGACCTCCGCCCGCTGGGCAGCCTGCTGTTCGACTACCGCTTCCGTATGGGAAGCCTCGCCAACTGCGCGTTCTCCCACCCGGACCTGCTGGCCACCGGAGAGAAGGTCGAACACATCTTCACCGACCGCCTCGCCGAAGTCCTCACCCTCTCATCGGTCGGCCCCACCTTCGCCGCTCTCACCCGCACCCCCGAGGCGTGCGAGCTGGCGTTCGCCGACGCGGGCCTGGACACTCTGCGCTGCCGCCCCCTCAACACCGGCTACACCCTCAGCAGCCAGGGCGTGCGGTGATGCGAGAACGCCCTGCCCGCACCGGCGCCTACTGGAACGACCAGGCCACCGTCGCCACGTTCACCGCTCTCGCCCCGCCCGCCTACCTGACCGAACTCCTCGCCTCACCGGCGCCCGACGGCGCCATGGCCCTGGACGCCGGCTGCGGAGCCGGCCGTAACCTGCCCGCCCTCCTCGCAGCCGGATACCGGGTCCTGGCCGTCGACCTCCACCCGGGCATGCTGGAGCAGGCCCGCAAGCAGCACGCCGGGCCACGGACCGCCTTCGCCGAAGCGAACGTCACCAGCCTTCCGCTCGCCGACCGGCAGGCCCACCTCGTCGTCTGCCACGGCGTCCTGCACAACCTCCACCACCGCCAGGACCTCGCCGACGCTCTGCGAGAGCTGCACCGCGTCCTCGCCTCCGGCGGAACGCTCTCGCTGAACACCTTCACCGCCGCCCACCTCGACCCGTGCCTGGAAGCGCTCGCCGACGACGTGTACGCCCTGCCCAACGGCCAGCACATGACGCTCCTGGACCCCGCTGACCTGCTCGCCCTGATCCGCGCCGCGGGCCTGTCCCCGCGCGGGCCGGCCGTGCAGTACCTCAGCCCGGGCGACCCCGGGCAGCGCTCCGTGTGGCGCGCCACGCTCACCCGGCCATAGCCGCGCGGAAGGAATCACCGTGCTCCTCGTCGCAGCCACCACCGACACTCCCACCGACCGGGACGTCGCCTTCACCCAGCTCGCCGACCCCGCGCCCGGGCCCGCCCTCGTTCTCGCCGAACACAAGCTGCGTGACCTCGACTGGCGCCGCCCCGACGGCGGGCAGCTGAAGTGCGCCGCCGGATCGGTCCGCGTTCCGCTGTGGGCCTGCCACCTTGACCAGGCGGCCGGCGAGGCCACCTTCTTCGCCACGGTGCAGTGGCGCCCGGACGTCGCCATCCTGGCACGCTTCCTCCGCACCACGCCGCCCGGCATCGATCCCGCCGAACTCGCCTCGTGGGCCGCTGAAGTCGTCCAGCGGAGCGCGCTGGTCAACTTCCCCGTCCCGCGCCCGGGCCAGCGCTCCTCCGAAGGCCCGGAGGCGGAGGCGAAGATCACCCTCACCGGCCCGGTCAACCCGCTCGTCGTCGCCCGACTCCTGCGCGACCACCTGCCGGCCACCGGCGTGCCGGTCTTCGGCCCGACCGTCCACCGGCGGATCCTGCGCTCGGACCTCTACCTGCCGCCCGGCGGCGGCCGTCGCGAGTACGCCGCGCTGACCCCACGCCCCGACGGGACCTGGTGGGCCAAAACCAAGGTCCTCAGAGACGGCCGACTCCACAAGAGCATCCGTCCCGCCGACACTCGCGAACACGCCCTTGCCCTGGTCGCCGAAGCCCTCGGCCACCCGGACCTCGTCCACGCCGGCGAGCTCAACCGGACCACCTGGGACCTGCCCTCGCCGACGGACCGGGACGGCCACTGGTCCACCGTCACCGTGGACACCACCACCCTCGCCCCGCATCCCGGCGCCCTCCAGCAGGTCGAGATCGAATACGGGGCCTGCTTCACCGCCGCCCCCGTCACGGCCTCCGCCGCCCGCATCGAGCAGGCCGTGGCCGAGACCGCCGACCGCGTCGCCGCCGTGCTCACGGCCCACCACATCCCGCACACCCGCAACGGCCAGAGCAAGATCGAACACTTCCTCGCAGCCGGAGACGCCGATGCCCGCCAGTGACCAGGCCGTACCCGCAGTCGAAGCCCTCCTCGACGGCAACGTCGAGGCCACCGCCCTCGACCCGTGGTGCGGCGAGAAGACCACCGTCCGACTCAGCGGCCTGACCGTCGATGTGCTCGCGTCGACCAGTGCGGCAACGGCCTACGTACGGCGCCTGTTCACTCCCGCCAGCGCACTGTGGAACCCCGGCCCGGCCGAGACCGCCGGCCCTGCGATGACGATGCGCTGCCTCGCCCTGCCGCAGGCCCACGTCACCGCACTCGCCGAGCGCGTCCGCAGACAGGCCGCTGGCTCCCCGCGCCACGTGCTGATGCACGTCCACGCTCCTGCGGCATGGCACCAGATGCCCGCCGGCCCGGTGTTACTGACGGACGCGGGTATCGCCCCGCAGGTCATAGTCCGTCACCCGGATGGCTACACCGTGATCACGTGCGACGGCGCCGACGCGACGATGAACGTCGCCCGGCACCTGCGGGAGATCGGCTACCGCCGGGCCGAGGACGACGGCTGGGTCTGTCTGCACGCCTCGGGTGCCACCCTCGACGGACGCGGCGTCCTCATCGTCGGCGACTCCGGTGCCGGCAAGTCCAGCCTCGCCCTCGCGCTGGCCGCAGCCGAGAACGGTGCGTTTCTCTCCAACGACCGCACCATGATCACCACATCGTCGGGCGTCGAACCCCGGGCGGTCGCGATGCCGGGTCCGATCCGGCTCAACGGCGGCACCCTGCAAGCCCTCGGCTTCGATGACGCCCGCCAGTGGGACCTCACCCGTCCCAAGCCCGCCACGGACACCGACTGGCAGACCTTCCACGGTGCCAGCAAGCTGCACATCCTGCCCGCCGAATGGCACGAGCGCACCGGCACCCCGCTGGCGCCGACCACGACGGTGGAGCTCGTCGTCTTTCCCCGGATCGTCCAGGACTCCGAAGAGCTCCACCTCCAACCAGCGCGACCCGGCGCGGCGCGGCAGCTGCTGGCCGCCCAGTGCATGTCGCCGGGCGACGACGTCTACGTCCACGACTGGCTCGGGATCCGGACCGGAAGCGCCGAAGACCTGGCCGGCAACGGAGCCCGTGCCCTCGACGTGCTCGCCGGACGGCCCGCGCTGAGCCTGAGCTTCGGCACTCGCACCCCGTACGCCGCCGTCACCGCGGCCTTGCGCGCCACCCTTGACGACCAGACGCCACGGACATGAGCGGCGCCGCGATCCCGCCGACCAACCGACTCTTCCGACTGCCCGGCGCGGTGATCAAGATCTACCGCGAACCCTGGCGCGCATACACGGAGAAGGCCGCTCTGCAACGGCTCGCCGAAGCCCGGATACCGGCCCCGACCGTTCTCGGGGCCGCCCACGTCCGAGGCCGCCAACTCCTGGTCCTGCGAAGGCTTCACGGATTGACGGCGGGAATCGGCGAGGAGGCGGCACGGCACGTCATCACCTACCTGCAGACCGTCCACCAGCTCACCGGTCCCGGCTTCGGCCGACTCAGCGACCCGTCCGTGGCGAGCTGGGGAGAATATCTGCGGGCGCGCCTGGTCTCCTACCAGGACGCGCTCGCCCGCCACGGACTCCACGACGCCGCCGGCACCGCCGAGGTGCTCGCGAACTCCCCCCTGCCCGAACCGGCCGCACCTCACCTCCTGCACAACGATCCCGAGCCCGGCAACTTCCTGCTCAACACCACCGAGACCGCAGGCCTCGACTGGGAGCTCGCGATCTACGGCGACCCAGGCCTCGACTACGCGCGAACCGGCCACGCCCTCGGCATCCGCCCCGCCCGCCTGATCCGCATCCTCGCCGACCACGGCATCCCGCACTCCGCGGAGAACCTGGCCGCCTACCGGTCAGTTCATCTGCTCGGCCGCCTCATGTCCGCGGTCACCGCGAGCCCGCCCGACCCTGCCGCGGCCCAACGCCACGCGCGCGACCTTGCCGCCAACACCACCTGACAATGCCGACTGTGAGGCCCACATGCAGACGCATCCCCGCCGCAACCACACCAGCACACCCGCCAGCCGTCAACAGTCGGCCGGAGACGCCACGCACGAGGCACTCTCCACGACCGTGTCGCCGGACAATGACTGCCCCTCGCCGGGAACCTGCGACCACGGGACTCCGCCCGCAGACCTCGGCCGCTACGAAGCGGTCCTCTTCGACTGGGACGGAACCCTCGTCGACAGCCACCCGCTCAACTTCCGGGGCCTGTCAGCTGCCTGTGCCCACTGGGATCTCACCATGGACGAGTCGTTCTACACGGCTCGGATCGGCACGTCCGGCGCGGAGCTGATCAACGAACTCGCCGTAGCGGCCGGTACCGCGGTGCCGGTCGACGAGATTGTCGCCCTCTGCCTGGAGATCATCCTCGGCGAGATCGCGGACTTGCGGACCTACAGGGCCGTGGTCCGGATCGCCGGGTCCCTGCACGGCCGAGTTCCCCTGGCCATCGCCTCGGGCGGCGCACGCCGAGCCGTCCACGCCGGCCTCGACGCCACAGGCCTCCGGCCGCTGTTCGAGGACATCGTCACCGGCGAGGACGTCCCGCGGGGAAAGCCCGACCCGGGCCTGTTCCTTCTGGCAGCCAACCGCCTCGGCGTCGAACCCTCACGCTGCCTGGTCTACGAAGACTCTCCCGAAGGCATGCAAGCTGCCCACGCCGCCGGCATGCGCGCCGTCGACGTCCGCTGCTTCCGCAACAACTGAGCCGTATCGGCCACCAGGCCCCAACCGAAGCCCGCACCTCGAGGAGCTGACCACCGAACTGTTCGAGCGAATACGCGGCGAACGGCTTCTTCCCGACCTGCGGCTGAACACCCTGCACGCTATGCAGCGGGCCGTCGCCGAGCTGGGCTACTGCGAGCCGCCCCGGCGCATGACCGGGCGCCACTCGGCGCGGGCGACCGGCGGAGCACAGGAGTGGGCTCGGTGGGTGGAGCGCTGGTACGACACCTCCACACTCACGCCCCGCGTCCGCGGCAGCATCCGCTCGACCTTGTTCAAGGTCGGGAGGTGGCTGGAGGCCGAGCATCCCGAGGCCGACGGCCCGGCGAGCTGGACGCGCCAGACCTGCGCTGCCTGGATCGCCGCGCTGGACCGCATGAAGGTTGGCGACTACGTCCAGCGGACCGTCGGTCTGGAGGACCGCATCGGCAAGCCGCTGGAGGCCCCCACGAAGGCGACCCAGCTCAGCGCGGTGCGGACGTTCTTCCGGGACTGCCAGGAGTGGGAATGGATGCCCAGACGCTTCGATCCCCAGCGCGCGCTGGCCACCCCGCGAAGCGTCAGCGCGTTGCTCGGTCCGGACCCGCGCGTGATCGCCGACGAGATATGGGCGAAGCTGATGTGGGCGGGGCTGAACCTGCAGGAGGACGATCTGCCGCAGACCCAGTCCGGGAACTTCTACCCGCTCGAACTGGTCAGGGCGGTCACCCTGACCTGGCTGTTCTCCGGTCAGAGAAGTGACGAGATCGCCCGGCTGCGGGTGGGCTGCATCCGCTGGCAGCACGACGGGACCACCATCGCGGGTGACTCGAAGCAGGTCTTGGCCCGTGACGCCGTCTGCCTGCTGGACGTGCCGACCCACAAGACCGGCACCGCGTTCACCAAGCCAGTCGATCCGATCCTCGGCCAGGCTCTCGAAGCGTGGCAGGCGATCCGTCCCGACCAGCCGAAGTTCATCGACCGACGCACCGGCGAGTTGGTGGACCAGCTGTTCGCCTTCCGGGCCCGGAAGGTCTCCTCCGCCTACATCAACAACACCGTCATCCCGATGCTCTGCCGCAAGGCCGGCGTCCCCGCCGCCGACGTGCGCGGGAACATCACCAGCCACCGGGCCCGCTCGACGATCGCCAGCCAGCTCTACAACGCGAAGGAGCCGATGACGCTGTTCGAGCTGCAAGCCTGGCTAGGCCATCGCTCGCCCCAGTCCACCCAGTTCTACACGAAGATCAGCCCGACCACGCTGACCCGAGCCTATGACGACGCGGGGTACTTCTCCCGCAACGTCCGCACGATCGAGGTCCTGGTCGACCGCGACGCGGTCACCTCCGGCGCCGCCGCGGCCGGCGAACCCTGGCAGCACTACGACCTCGGGCACGGCTACTGCACCTACACCTTCTTCGAGCAGTGCCCGCACCGCATGGCATGCGCGCGCTGTGACTTCTACACGCCGAAGAACTCCAGCAAGGCCCAACTCCTTGAAGCGAAGAGCAACTTGCAGAAGATGCGGGCAATGATCCCCCTGAGCGAGGATGAGCAGGCCGCCGTCGATGACGGCCAGGCTGCCCTCGATCGACTCCTGGACCGACTCGCCGACATCCCCACCCCGGCCGGACCGACGCGCCAACAGCTGGACGTCCCAGCGAACGTGACCCTCCTACCAATCGTCGCCGTCCGGCAGGGCAAAGCACCACAAGCTTGACAAATCTGATTCCACAGAATGATCGTGAAGCCCTTGCCGATCGTCGATGTGCTCCACCGGAACTGACGGCGCCCTCCGGCGCCGCCGACTCGGCCGCGCTGGAGGAACCGCACGGGCGTTAGCCTTCCCCGGTGACAGAGACTATCGTCGACGCGCCCGACGCCTGGCGCATGCTCGCTTCAACCAGTGACGTCGAGCGTAGAGTGGGGCTCTCGTGGCTGTCCGGGCTTGGCTTCAACCGTGCGGCACCTGTTGACGTGCTCCTTGACCTCCTGGACGCTGACGAGCCCGGTCTCTTGTGGCGCGAGGATCTGCCAGCTGACGTTCTGGACGCGGCGGTCGTCCACACTGCGAGGCGTGTACGCGCCACCGCCGCCGAATGCGGCCACCTTTCCGAGGATCAGTGGGAGCGGCTGATCGCCACCGCGCAGAGTCCGCGCGAGCGAGAGCTGCTGATCGAGTTCGCAGGCGAAAGTCTGGCAGCACGACGGCTCTCGCGCGGCGGTCGTGGCATCGGACGCGCTCCGCACCCCGATGCCACACCGCCTGCGACCCCCGGTGAGATCGCGGCTGCGGCGGCTGAGGTACCCGATATCGATCCGGATGGCCAGACGACCGCGTTGTGGTGGATCGGTGCCCTCCACGAAGACGCCGAAGCCATGCGCCAACTCGCGGCTTCACCGAAACTGCTTGTGCGTCGTAGCGTTGCGCGAGCTGCACACCTGCCCGGGGATGTGGCTGCCTTGCTCGCTCGCGATGAGGACCGCGTTGTGCGACTGTTTCTCGCCGAATCCTGTGACGATGCCCCGCCAGAGATGCTCCTGGAGGTCGCATCCTGGTGGGACGGCAGCCTCTCCTTCCCGGGACGGCCGCGCAGCCACCCGAACTTTCCGCGCGAGGGCCTGCTTCGCTACGCAACCGACCCGAACCCACGCCTACGGGCACTCGCACTCCACGACCGCACTGCCACGGACGCTCTGATCGAGCATCTGAGTCTGGACGCAGACCCGCTCGTTCGCATGGCCGCCAGCGAGGACCGCCGGCTCTCGTCGGACTCGCTGCGACGGCTCACCACCGATCCGGACCAGGGTGTGCGCCGACGGGCCTGGATGAACCCGTCCCTGCTGCCGGATGCGCTCGTGAGACTCCTTCTCGACGCCCACAGCGCCGAATACGCTGCCCACAACCCTCTCATCCCGATTCCGGTCATGCGCCACATGGTCGCCCTCGGACGACGTCTGTCAACGCCACAGGCTCGATGAGCCAACGACGTAACTGCAACTCGCACCCTGATATTGCGTGCACCGGACCGTACGGGCTTGACAGATCAGATTCCACATAATGATGCGGTTGACGTGTCCTTCTACGACGCCGGAGCTCCAGGGGAGGGTGAGCCCTGCGATGACGGCCGCGCGGTCGCGATCGATGCCTGCGGCGAGGGTATGGAGGCTGGGCAAGTCGTCCTGGCGGACCGCATCGAGCCACTGCGGAAGCCGTTCACCCTGGCGTTCCGTCAGCATGACGGCGAAGGAGCGGACGTGCCGGGTCAGGGCGTCGAGCTCGGGGCAGTGGGCCATGACGGTCTTGAGCTGAAGCTGTTCGGCCTCGGACAGCGACGTGGGCCGTCGGAGAATCCAGCCGGCGACGGTGCGGGGCGATGGCGGTTGCGCGGTCACGGGCCGCGGGGAGGTTCGCTTCCGCCGCAAGTAGGCGCTGACGCGCTGGTAGCTGCCCTTGTAGCCGAGCGGGACGATCTCCTCCCAGAGTTTCCAAGCGTTGGTGCAGCCCTCGTCCCAGCGGTCGTCGAGGTAGGGCTTGTACTCGTCGAGGACGGACGGCCGGCCCTGCCACTGGCCCCGGAAGAGATCCTCCGGGTTTGCTGTTTCGGCCAGGAGCTTGACCGTTCGCCAGGTCATCCCGAGCTGCCGTTGGACGGCACGCTGGCTGTGGCCCGCGGCCAGCAGGGCGTGCACCGCGGCATGCCGGGCCCGGGTGCGGTCGGCGAAGCGGAAGCCCGTCGGCCAGGGCTGATCCGTGTTCTCCTCCTGAAGTACGGGTTCGGCGATAACGGCCGGACTTGGAGCTGGAGTTACCGCGTGGAGGCACTGCCGGTGGCGGGCGACGGCCCGCTCGGCCGCTTCGCTGAGGTTGTGCCACAGGTGCCAGCGGTCCGCGACCTGGACGGCCTGCGGCGCTCCGGCGGTGGCGCCCTCGGCGAAGAACGGTGCGCGGTCGCGGCAGACGACCTCGATGCCAGGCCGCTGGGCCAGCCAGGCCGCCAGGCTCGATGCCTCCCGGTCGGGCAACAGGTCCACGGGCCGGCGGGTCTCGGCGTCGACCAGTACCGTCCCGTAAGCACGTCCCTTGCGCGTTGCGTACTCGTCGACGCCCACCACCCGCGGGCTCGGCGGGTCCGGATCGGGGAGTTCCCCGACCATCCGCAGCACCGTGCTCCGGCTCACCGACACGCCGAAGACTCCGGCGAGCCGGGCACCGGCCCGTCCGGCCATCGCCAGACCGACCGAGGCGAGGGCCACCCGCAGCCGTTCGGTCCACCGGCCGTGGCGCCGGGTCAACCCCGCGATCTGCTCGACGAAGGTCCGCCTCCCGTACGACGAGCTGACGCACACGAAGCGCCGCACCCGCAGACTCAGCCGCACCCGTCTCCCGCCGACCGGCCCATCGACGGGAAACCGCAGGTAACAGCTGTGCACCCGAGTCGACCAGCCCCCGCACCCCGGGCAGTTGTAACCCGCCGCCGAGGACTTGACCCTCACGTCCACCGACTCGACGTCCACGTCGACCGACAGCACCGCGACACCCTCGACTGACGGAAACAACAGCCCCTCCAAGCGGGGCACCAGATCGTCCACGGTCCCGCACTGTCGACCACCGCGGCCCGGCCGCTGGCGATTTTCAGGCAACTTCCGGCGACGACCACA
The DNA here is from genome assembly GCF_040655255.1 of Kitasatospora sp. NPDC050463. Lineage (NCBI taxonomy): Bacteria > Bacillati > Actinomycetota > Actinomycetes > Kitasatosporales > Streptomycetaceae > Kitasatospora > Kitasatospora sp. NPDC050463. The sequence continues at coordinate 7,291 of NZ_JBFAJO010000098.1, read as the reverse complement.
CCGCCGATTCGTCACTCACCGTGCATAGACCACGGAAGTTGAGCCAGAACCCAATCCCGTGAACAATGCCAGCTCGTCGACAGCGGCCGCCGGGTCGGCGCGGAATGCCCGGGCTTCGGCGGCGGCCTCGGCGAGGACGTCTTCGTCCAGGTCCTCGAAGGCCTCGCGCCACGGAGCGGCCGCAGCGTCGAAAGCGGCCAGGGCGGCGTGCAGCTCGGCGTCGAGGGCGGCGGGCGACCACGGCAGCGGGGTGCAGGGCGGTCGGATGGTGGCGGACAGCACCCGCCCGGCACCCGGGGCGAGCCCGCGCCGGGTGGCGCTGCTCATCCGGCTGCTGGCGCCTCGGCGGTCCGGCCGGCGTCGGTGGCGGCCTCGAGCTCGGCGGCGAGCACCTCGAGTTCGCGGGGCAGGTCGCCGAGCACGCAGGCCGGGAAGGCGGCGGCGATCGCGCAGACGGCGATCAGCGGCATCCGCTCGCCGGGGTGGAGCTCGGGCAGGGTGCCGGTGGTGTGCGAGGCGCCGAGCAACCCGTCCGCCGCCAGCGTGTAGCGCAGCTCCTCGGTCAGCAGGCCGTCGCTGCCGGGGATGATCTCGCGGCTGCTGGCCTGGACGATCGCCTCGGCCACCCGCTCCAGCAGCCGGCCGTGCTCCTCCTCGCCCTGGCGGCCGGCCAGCTCGCGCATTCTCTGGGGCAGATCCGCGTTGCGTGAGGATTCGAGGTGAATCGATGCAGCTCAGCAGCAATGCTGAGGACGCTATCCGGTGCAACAGGTGTTGCGCCATCCCTCGCCGGAGTGATGGGCCGGCCGAGTGGTGGACCGTCTTCGAATCAGGTGCGGCGCGTCTGCCCTCGGAGGTGGGCGAAGACGGTGTCCGAGCCACGTGAAACAGTCAGGCCCCTGACCACAGGGGCCGAGGAAAGGAGGAACGAGCACGTGTTGCCGGAGATCGTCGGACGCGATGAATTCGCTGCTCTGATCATCAGAACCGACTACGACGATGAGACGGCATGGTGGGCGATGGTGGCGAAGGTTTCTCGGCCGTGGGGGTCTGGCAGCGAGTATGAGGCCGATGTCCACCTGGTCGACGACCCGGCCTGGGTCGGGGCGACGCCTGAAGCAGTCCTCACGGCGCTGAGGTCGGACGAGGAGCTCAGCGTGGTCTTCGTCGCCGACAGCACCACGATGCAGCGCCGATCCCGAAGGCATCCTTCGCCCCGCGAGATGAAGCCGCCGGCAACTCGCCGACGGCGTGTGATCGCGCCCAACCGGCCGTCAACTCACGTGCGGACGCACGCTGCACGGGTTGTGCGTTCGCCCTGTGACTACGGCTGGTAGTCGGTGAGGTTGAGCCCCTTGGTGATCTCGTTCCCGTCCACCCAGAACGTGCCCGTGTTGCCGTACCTGTCCCACGCGACAATCCTCGGGGTGTAGTAGACGTGCCAGTTGGTCACCGGCCCGTTGGGGATGTGCCATCCGTCGCCGCCGGTGGTGGAATGCACCCATGTGAAGCACAGGTACTGCTCTGGATATGACCTGTCGTAGATCTTCGCGGTGTCCCACCAGTGGTTCCCGTCGGGGAAATTGACGATCTGCCCGGTGCTGTAGTTGTGCGGCTCGCTATACCAGGCATAGCCGCCGTAGAAGTTCCCGCGATCATTGTCGGCAGGGATGTGGGCCGAGAAGAGACCGTCGTAGCCGGAATCACTGAAGTGGCCGTGCACCCGGAAGGTGACGAAGTAGTTGTCCGGCTCCTTCAGGGACAGGTAGTAGTTCCAGGCTCGAGTCGTCACGAACCGCGTGTTGTTCTCTTCCTCGGTCGACGTGCGCGAGTAATCCCAGCTGATGTTGTCCTTCGTGTACGTGACGGCCGCCCGGGGGTTGAGCGTGACCTTGCTGTTGTACGCCCCGTCCTGGGAACTGCTGAAGGTGTCACCGTCCTCCGAGTCGGTCCTGACCAGGACGCCGATCGCCTTTCGGCTCACTCCGGGTGAGCAATAGACGTAGAACGTGACGTGCTGGGTTCCGCTGTCTCCGGTCGCGACTTCGGCACGCTCGCCCGCTCCGCCGGGGATGCCGGTGAACTCGTTCTCGGTGTCCGTGTAGGACCAGCCCGACTGGCCGTTCCAGTGGAGCTTCGACTCGTCGACGTAGTCGATGAGCCACAGATTGGCGACCAGGTGCCCGGGGTCGACCTCGATGAGATCTCCGCACTCGTCGGTCGGCGTGATGCTGATCGTCACGCCGATCCTGTTCTGCCCGTTCGCGTAGATTTCGCAGTTCTGATCGCCACTCGTGAGCGTCACCGAGAGCTGCGACACACCCGTCCACGTTGTCATTACCGTCCCCTTCGTTCGTACGAGATGGTGCAGGGTGCGCGATGCCCGGCGACCGGAAATCCGGACTACTCCCGTCACACCCGCAATTCCCGGGCTCGCCGTCGAGGCGCCGTTCCCGTCACACGTGATGTCACAGCGGAGCCCACCAGCCCCTGATGCGGCCCGTCAGGTCCAGGGGACCCTCATTGGGCATCAGGAACACCTGCGGCCGATCCGCGGCAACGCGAAGGCCTTCCAAACCGCGTACGTCGATCTCCAGCCAGTGGCTGAACCGGGCGCCCTCATGGGGGTTTTGCACGAGGATCCGTGAGGTCGCCCTGTCGGCCTCGTCCTTGGAGACGCGCCAGTCGACGCCCTTCTCGGCGTCCTCGACGATGCCTCCTTGCGCGTGGTCCGTCAGATACTGCCCATGGCCGTACCGCGCATGGCGGTTCACGGTCGATGCGTTCAGCGTGCCACTGTCGATGATTCCCTGCTGTCCCTGCGCGTTCGTGTAGTGATACATCCGCCGGTCAGCTGGCGCGTCCCGGGTGGGCATGGGCCACGCAGGGCGTTGCCTCGCAGGCCGGGGTGCACGCCCCCGGCCCATCCCGCGCCGGCCGCCGTTTCCGGACATGACCAGGTTGTCCTTCTGCGCCGGATAGTGCTCGGTGAAGCTGTAGGTGCGGGTTTCCGAGGCGATGTCCTCGGTGGCCTGAGCGCCCTGTGCGGCCTCCGCCGTTCCCTGTGCGGCCAGTCGGGAGGAGCCTCGTGCGGCGGCGGTGCCGATTCCCGCACCGGCCAGGCCGGTGCCGAGGGAGACCCATCCGAGGATCGAGGATGCCTTGGGGGATGCCTCTTCCAGTGCCCCGCTGGCGATGGAAGTGACGTCGGAGACGACGCCCACCGCGCCGACGGCGAGTTCGACGGTGGAGGCGGCGCCCAAGGCGGCCATGACGCCGCCGGCCGCCGCGATGGAGGCGCCGGCGGTGAACACGGCCAGGCCCACGCCGAGCACACCCATCCCGATGCCCAGCCACGCCATCCAGCTGAGGTGCCCGGTGGGGTCGGTCCGGTTGACGGGGTCGCCGGCGCAGTAGGCGTACGGGTTGATGCCGCCCGCGCCGAAGGGGCTGAGGGAGTCGGGGGCGTTGAACCGCATGAGGGCGGGGTGGTAGGCGCGGTAGCCGTTGCCGAGGTGGGAAAAGCCGGTGGCCGGGTCGGTCCGCTGGCCGTCGTAGCCGAGGACGCTGCCCGTCTCCCCGACCGGGCGGGCGCCGTAGGCGGTGTAGGCGTACTCCTGCGGGTTGTGACCTGCGGTCGACACCAGCACGGTGCCCTTGGCGTCCGTGCCCAGCAGCAGGTTCTCGTCCTGGCCCGCCGCGGTGCGGTGCTGGGCCACGCACTGCGGGCCGAGCAGCAGGAGCCGCGTCGTCCGGTCGCCGGCGATCACGGTGGCGAGCTGCCCCTGGCGGTAGTACAGCGTGCTGGTGGTCCCGTCCGTCGTCTGGGTCAGCAGCCGGTCCAGCGGGTCGTATCCGTAGCCGGCTGCCGCGCCCACCGACCGCAGACGGCCCAGGGCGTCGTAGGTGAGGGCGCGCCCGGCGTCGTCGGTGATCAGGCGCCCGGCGAGGTCGTAGCGCAGGTCGGTCGTGGCGGGGAAGGAGGCGTGGGTGTGGCGGATGCCGGTCAGCTGGCAGGGGTCGGCCCGGTTCCCGTACAGGTAGGTCGCCGTGTCCGACCCGGCGGCGAAGGTGCTGTCGCAGCGGGTGACGTTGCCGTAGGCGTCGTACGTGAAGGTCTGCCGGGTGACGGGGTTGCCGCGCTCGTCCTCGGGGGGCGAGTCTCCGGTGCAGATGTAGGTGAGGAGTTGGTTGCGGCTGCTGTAGGAGAAGGTTTCGTCCCGCAGCGTCTTTTCTCCGCGCGTGAGGGTCCTGCTGCTGAGGAGACCGTTCTGCTGCCAGCTTTGTGTCAGCGTCCACGTGGTGCCCTGGCTGTCGGTGACCGCGCGTTTCACCTCGCGGCCGAAGTCGTCCAGGTCCAGCGCCGTCGTCAGCGTGTGCTGGGACTGCTTGTCCTCGGCCGTCCACCGGGTCGGGCGGCCGGCGCTGTCGTAGGTCAGCGTCACCTGGGTGGCCGGGTCCTCGATCCGGGTGACCCGGCCGAACGTGTCCCGGCTGACGGTCTCGGTGGCGCCGTCCACTCCGGTGTAGGTCTGCGCCAGGCCGCCCGCGGTGTAGGTCCACTGCGCGCCGCGGGCGCCCTGGCCGGCGAGCGCGGTGGTCTCGGCGCGCGGCAGGCCCGAGGGGTAGTGGTCCCGGGTGATCGTGACCTCGCCCTCGCGGGCGGTGGTCAGGAAGCCCGTGACCGGGTCACGGGTGTACCGCTGGGTGATCGCGCCGGCCTGGACCTGGGCCAGGGCGTGGTCGAGCTGGGGGATGTACTCGTAGCTGGTGGTCTGCTGGTCGGGCGCTGTGACCGAGGCCGGAAGGGGGTCTTCGGACGCGGCGTAGCAGTGGGTCCAGGTGCGTCCGCCGGAGGTGCTGCTGGTGAGCCTGCCCAGGCCGTCGAAGCTCTGTGTGCCGTACGAGGTCTGGTTGAGCGCGATCGCCTCGATCAGTGCGGCGGGGGATGACGGCGCGTAGGTGCGGGTGATCGTCGTGTCGTCGGGGAGCGTGGTGGTCGCCGGCCGGCCCCGGTCGTCGTAGTCGTAGCGCGTGGTGTTGCCCAGTTCGTCGGTCGTGCTGCGCACTCGGCCCCAGCCGTCGCGCTGCAGCTCGCTGGTCCCCGCGGGCTGGCCCCGCAGGTCGAACCGTGCCACGCTCACCGGCTCTCGCCGTGTGTTGTACGTCGTCACCTGTGTCCCGGTGACCGGGGTACTGGGGTCGAGCAGTTGGGTGGTGGTGGTCTGCTGGATCGGGTCGGTCACGACGAGGTGGCGGGCGCCGTCGCCGGAGGTCGTGACCGACACCTGACCCCAGTCGTCGTACGTGTAGGACTGGGTCAGCTGGACCGGCCCGCCGCCGCGGATCTGGTCCATTTCCGTCATCGACGACAGGCGGCCCTGCTCGTCGTAGCCGAGGGTCCGGACGGTGTACCAGGTGCCGTCGCCGTCGGTGTCCTTGCGCTCGTACCGGATCGGCCGGCCGAGGCCGTCGAGGCTCTCCCGCAGCACGTTGCCCACCGTGTCCGTGGACGTGACGACGAACGGGGCGCTGCCGCCCGTCTCGTACGTGACGGTGTCCGTCGCCCGGTACTGGGGATCGTCGGCGTTCCGGGTGTGGGTCATCATGCGGCCGAGACCGTCGTAGGTCATGGTCGCGGTGTTGCTGTTCGGGTCGGTGGCGGACAACAGGCGCCCGGTGAAGCGCGAGCGCGTCTGCGACCGCGTGAGCGTGAGGCCGTCGTGGCTCGTCAGCGTGTGCCGCTGGACCAGCGCGTCCTGTTCCACCGAGAAGGCGAAGTCGTGGGTGGCGGCGTACGCCGGGCCGTTGCCTCCGCTGGGGTACTCGGTGTCCATCAGGCGGGTAAGGCGGCCGAGTTCCGTTCCCGTGGCGTTGTAGGCGAACGTCCTCGCCGACAGGAGCCGGCCGTCGGCGTAGCGCTGTTCGCCGGACTTCAGCACGGCGGCGCTCACCCGCGGATCGGCTGTGGCCTGGAGCTGGTGGTACCCGTACGTCACCTTGTGGACGGGCGTGTCGAACCCGGTCTTCGGGGGCGTGCGGGTGACTGACCGGAGCAGGCGGGTGAACCCGTTGGGCTCTGGCGGGCAGTCGGAGCCGCTTCCGCTCGCCGGATAGTAGGTCCACTCGGTCTGGGTGCCGTCAGGATCGACCTGGCTCTGGGGGTTGCCCGCTTCGTCGAAGGCGGTCTCGGTGGTCTCGGAGCGCGCGTTGTGCTGGGGGTCGGTCCAGGTGACCGTCCGGCTCCTCGGGAGCTGGAACTGCGCCGGCTGCCGGTCGAACGGCGTGCCGACCGACGCGTAGTAGTCGGATTCGACCTTCCGCGAGTATCCGTTCTGCCGTGTTTCCTCGCCGGTCTGCAGGTGGTACTGGTTGTAGCTCCGGATCGTTTCCGTGGTCCGGCCGTCGCAGGTCCGGGACTCGGTGGAGCCATACGAATAACTGGTCAGCACCTCGTAGAGATTGTCCCGGTCGGGATCCCACGCGGCACCTGAGTGGCCACCGAGGAAGTTGTGGTCGGTGTAGCTGTAGTCCACCTCGATCTGCGGCTGCCCGCCGCCCGGATACCGGACGTAGCGCGTCACACGGGGCAGCGCCGGAAGATTGGCGGAGGCCGGGAACTGGTGGCCCGACCCGTCCTGGGGGTAGTAGGCCGTCTCGGACATCCCGCCCGGCGAGCTCACCCCGGTGATCCACGAACCCCACACCCCCTGCCGGCCCATGGAGCTGGAGGTGAAGTCCCAGACCAGCGGCGCGTCCGCGCCGAGGCCGAAGTGCTGCACACCGGCCAGCAGGCCGTTCTGGAACCGCAGCTCCACGCTGTAGCCCTCGGACTGCCCGGGCAGCACGTTCAAGGTGGCCTTGCTCTTGCCGGCGTAGTTCACGGTCAGCAGCGTGTCGGTCTCGTCCGTGACCCCCAGGAGACGCGGCTGCGGACCGGTCGTGAAATCCCACGTCAGGGCCAGGGAATGACCGGTGGGCGTCAGCAAGGCGGTGGGCACCTTGAGGCTGAACCCGTTCTTGGGCCCGGTCAGGATCTCCACATCGCCGGACTTGTGCACGACACGGTAGGAGTCCGATTCCTTCGCGACGTGGACCGTGTCGAGCTTCTTCTGCAGCAGGTTGACGTTCCCGCCGGCCCCCTGGGTCTTGAGGTGACCCCCGCGGTGTGGACACACCTGACAATGGATCTTGTCAGTCCAGGAAGGTGAAGATCTACATGGCGAGGCCATCGAAGTACAGTGCGGAGTTCCGGTCGGACGCGGTGGCGTTGTGGCGGGCCTCGGCGGGA
>NZ_JBFAJO010000097.1:0-25513 GCF_040655255.1 Kitasatospora sp. NPDC050463 | reverse complement strand
ACCAAGTAACACCCCCGCCCCCACCAGGGCCACCACGACAACGCCGCTGCACCCGACCGATCACCCGATCCGGCCCGGTACAGCGGCGTCGCGGCGTTTCCGGGCACCTACGGGACCGACGGCCAGGCTGCTCGCTAGGGTGAGGCATGGCCCGCTTCGTCCTGACCCGCCGTTCACGCCTGCCCGCGGGCGTCTGCTGGGAGCGGCTGACCGACTGGCCGCGACACGGCGAGCGGGTGCCGTTCACCCGGGTCTCGGTCAGCCCGGGGAACGGTCGACAGGTGGGTGACACGATCCTGGCCCGGACCGCCGTCGGGCCGCTGCGGCTGTTCGACGACCCGATGGAAATCGTCGAGATCACCGAGCCCGCGCCCGGGCGCGACGGCGTGTGCAGGCTGGTGAAGCGCGGGCGCCCGATCCGAGGCGGGGCCGAACTCCGGGTGCGGACGGTGGGCGCGCGGGGCGGACGGAGCGAGGTGACCTGGGCGGAGGAGGTCGTGGTCGCGGGCCTGCCGGGCGTGCTCGATCCGGTGGTGGCCCGCGCCGGGCGGCTCGTGTTCGGCCGGGTTCTGGACCGACTGCTGGGCTGAGCCGGCGCCGGCGCCCGGCAGACCCTTCCCCACTCCCACACACCGTTGCCGGGCGCCGAACCGCCGGACGGTGGTCACCGGGTCCTCACGACGTCGGGCACCCGGCAGGCCTCGGCGTGAGCCGGGCGGTGGCAGGATGCTTGCGGTAGAGGGCATTCAGGTCGCGGGTAGGACCGACGGCCCGTCCGGTCGGCGGGAAGGAAGGGTCCGATGGCTCGCAGGAATCACCGTGTCGCCGTGCTCGTGCTGGAGGGCGCCAAGCCGCTCGACGTGGGCATTCCCGCGCAGGTGTTCTCCAGCCGGCCGAGCATGCCCTACGAGGTGCGGGTGTGCGGAGCGGCACCCGGGCTGGTGACCGGTGGGGACGGGCTCGCCTACCACGTGGCCGACGGGCTCGACGCCCTGGAGCAGGCGGACACCGTCTTCGTACCCGGTTACCGGGATCCGGCGGCCACCGAGCCGCCGGCCGCGGTGGTCCGTGCGCTGGTGGGCGCGCACCGCCGGGGGGCGCGTCTGGCGGCGATCTCGACGGGGGCGTTCGCGCTGGCGGCGACGGGGCTGCTGGACGGCCGGAAGGCGACGACGCACTGGCACTACACCAAGGCCCTCGCCGAGCAGCACCCGCTGGTGTCGGTGGACGAGAACGTGCTGTTCGTGGACGAGGGCGACATGCTCACCTCGGCGGGCGCGGCCTCGGGCATCGACCTCTGCCTGCACCTGGTGCGGCGTGATCACGGGGTCGGGCTCTCCAACCACGTGGCGCGGCGGCTGGTGGCCGCGCCGTACCGCAGCGGCGGGCAGGCACAGTACGTCCCCCGGAGCGTGCCGGAGCCGCTCGGCGACCTGTTCGCCGGCACCCGCGAGTGGGCCCTGGCGCATCTCGCCGAGCCACTGACCCTGGAGACCCTCGCGGGCGTCGCGCGGGTGTCGGCCCGTACGTTCTCGCGGCGGTTCGTGGAGGACACCGGCTACACGCCGATGCAGTGGGTGCTGCGGGCCCGGGTGGACCTGGCGCGCGAGTTGCTGGAGCGGACGGATCTGGGGGTGGAGCAGATCGCCGACCGGGCGGGGCTCGGCTCCGGGGCGAATCTGCGGCTGCACTTCCAGCGGATTCTCGGGACCTCTCCCACGGAGTACCGCCACACCTTCGCTGCCCCCGCCTCCTGACTCCCTCTCCTGACTCCCTCTTCCGACTCCCCCGCCTGCCGATGCGCTGGTGCCGCGCTTACTGCGGAGCCGGCGGGATTCGCAGTGGCGAGATCCTTGCGGGCGGTGGCAACAGGTATGGCGAGATCCTTGCGCACCCTGTCGATCCAGCCCCTGTCCGGGGCTCGGTCGAACGCCGAGCATGGAGAGCGAAACGAACGGAAGGGAAGACCCCAATGACCCGCATCGCCATCAACGGTTTCGGTCGTATCGGACGCAACAGCCTGCGTGCCCTGCTCGAACGCGGCAGCGACCTCGAAGTGGTCGCCATCAACGACCTCACCGCGCCCGATTCCCTTGCCCATCTGCTCAAGTTCGACAGTTCGCTCGGGCGCCTCAACCGCCCGGTCTCGGTCGACGGGACCGACCTGGTGGTCGACGGCCGCCGCATCAAGGTCCTCGCCGAACGCGACCCCGCCAACCTGCCCTGGGCAGAACTCGGCGTCGACCTCGTGCTGGAGTCGACCGGCCGCTTCACCTCGGCCGAGGCCGCCCGCGCGCACATCGCGGCGGGTGCCCGCCGGGTCCTGGTGAGCGCCCCGTCCGACGGCGCCGACGTCACGCTCGCCTTCGGGGTGAACACCGACGCCTACGACCCGGCCGCGCACGTCATCGTCTCGAACGCCTCGTGCACCACCAACGCGCTCGCCCCGCTGGCGTCGGTGCTCGACGAACTGGCCGGCATCGAGCACGGGTTCATGACCACGGTGCACGCCTACACCCAGGAGCAGAACCTCCAGGACGGCCCGCACCGCGACCTGCGCCGCGCCCGCGCCGCCGGTGTGAACATCGTGCCCACCACCACCGGCGCCGCCAAGGCCATCGGCCTGGTCCTCCCGAACCTCGACGGCAAGCTGTCCGGTGACTCGATCCGCGTACCGGTCCCGGTCGGCTCACTCGTCGAGCTGAACACCACGGTGTCCCGCGAGGTCACGCGCGAGGAGATCCTCGCCGCCTACCGCGACGCCGCCGACGGCCGACTCAAGGGCATCCTCGACTACGCCGACGAGCCGCTGGTCTCCGGCGACATCACCGGCGAACCGGCGTCCTCGATCTTCGACGCCGCCCTGACCCGCGTGGACGGCAAGCACGTCAAGGTCGTCGCCTGGTACGACAACGAGTGGGGCTTCTCCAACCGCGTCATCGACACCCTCGAACTGCTCGCACGGAACTGAACCCGGCGGACACCCGTCCGCCCGGGACGCCGCCGTGCCGGAGCCGGGGGGAGCCGGCGGGCCGCCGCCCCGCTGCCGCCCGGCACTCCGGGCGGCGATCGTCCGGCATTTCATGAAACGTCGGATTGAGGACCCGAAAACCGGAAAGACGCGGTGTTGACCTCCGCAGCGGCGGAAGGCCACACATCCACTGGGGAGCAAAACGGAGGTCATCGTGATCGTCCTCGGAGTCATCCTCCTCGTCATCGGGTTCGTCACCGGCATTTCCATCCTGTGGACCATCGGCCTCATCCTGGCCGTGATCGGACTCATCCTCTGGATCATGGGAGCAGTCGGCCGCGAGGTCGGCGGCCGCCGCCACTACTGGTAGCCGCGGGCCACTGCGCGCGGCCTGAGAGTCGCGGTCTGCGGCCGTCCCGGTGACACCGGGCGAGTGGGCGTGCGCCGTGTCCGCCACGGACGGAACCTGGGAGCACGGAGCGGCGCCGCCCCGCCGGCCACGCAGGAGGAGGGATCGCCATGCCGACCCAGGGACCCGCCCAGCAGCCCACGACCGAGCTCGACGCCCGCTACAGCTCCGCACTCAATCCCCGTCCGGACGCCGCGAAGGTCACGGCCGTCTCCTGGGACGAGGCACAGCGGCAGCTGGCGGCCGCCGAGATCTTCTGGGTGTCCACGGTGCGGCCCGACGGCCGGCTGCACGTCACGCCCGTGATCGCCGCCTGGCACGACGGGGTGCTGTACTTCTCCACCGGCGCGGGGGAACAGAAGGCGAGGAACCTCGCTCAGGACGGGCACTGCGCGCTCACCACCGGGGGGAACTCGCTCACCGTAGGTCTCGACCTCGTGGTCGAGGGCACGGCGCAGCCGGTCACCGATCCAGCGGTGCTGGAGGAGGTGATCACGGCGTACGAGACGAAGTACGGGCCGCACATCACCTCGTCCGAGGGGACCTTCCACGGGATCGGGGAGGAGTTCCGGAAGGGGACGGTGGTGGTGTTCGCGGTCGCTCCGGCCACCGCGTACGGCTTCGGCCGGGACGACGGGGTCTACACCCACACGCGCTGGACGTTCTGAACTCTGAACGACGGGCGCCCGGGGGGTATCCGCGTCGCGCGACCACGCCCACGACGCCGCCGATCACCGCCGACCGCCGGGGCCGGTGCCCCGCCGGGAGCGCCCCATCCACCCCATCCGCCCCGTGCGCCGCTACTGTGTCACCTCATCCACGGCCCGCCGGGCGGCCTCCCAGCGGGTGGAGCGCGTTCCGGTACCCGCGGCCCACCCCCTCGCCGTGCCCCGACCACGGCCGCTTCCAAAGTTCGGCTTTCGAACATCTCACACCGGCTTATGGATAAGTTCACCCGTTCGAGTGAGTTTGGCGAGGACCCGCCGTCGATGCTCTGCACCGGAACCAATGGCCCCCAATCGAACGCACTCACACCATCACCGAACGGCCGCAACAATCGTCATGGCGGGTCGGCAACGGCCGACTCCCCGTCTCCGCAGTGGATCTGACGCCCACTCAGTTCTCCCGACCAGAACAGGGACCAGCCATGACGACCGAGACCGTTCAGCAGAGTCAGCCGAGCCGGCAGAGTCTCAGCACCTCCGCCGCCAGGAACCTGGCCACCACCACCAAGACCGCGCCGCAGATGCTCGGGATCACCCCGCGGTACCTGCTGCGTGCCCTGCCCTGGGTGGACCTGGAGGCCGGTGTCTACCGGGTCAACCGCCGCCGGGGGTTCATCCTCGGCGACGGGCTGATCGGCACCTACGTCGACGGCGACAACACCTCCCGGGTGATCGCCGAGGACCTGCGCGAGCTGCCCTTCCTCAGCCAGGTGGACAGCCCGCTGCTCGCCGCCCTCGCCAACGGCTTCGTCCAGCGCGAGGTGGCTCCCGGCGAGCTGATCGTCGACGCCGGCGCTCCCACCGAGCAGCTGCACGTCATCGCGTTGGGGCGCGCCGAGAAGCACGCCACCGGGGAGTACGGCTCGGACGCCCTGCTCGCCGTGGTCGGCGACGGCGACTTCTTCGACGCGACCGCGTGGGTCGACGGTAGCGCGATGCCCTACCGGGTCACGGCGGTCAGCGCCTGTACCGTGCTCTCCCTCGACCGCCGGATGCTCGTCGAACTCTCCGACCGCGAACCGTCGTTGAGCGCCCAGCTGGAGGCCTTCCGCGCCGACGGCCGGCAGCCCGCCGACCGCGAGCACCCGATCGACCTCACCTCGGGCCACTCCGGCGAGCCGTACCTGCCGGAGACCTTCGTGGACTACGAGGAGGGCCCCCGCGAATACGAGTTGAGCATCGCGCAGACCGTCCTCAAGGTGCACACCCGGGTCTCGGACGTCTACAACTCCTCGATCGACCAGGTCCAGGCGCAGCTGCGGCTGACCACCGAGGCGCTCCGCGAGCGCCAGGAGTGGGAGATGCTCAACCACCCCGAGTACGGGCTGCTCAACAACGTCGTGCCGAGTCAGCGCGTGCGCACCCGCAAGGGCGCGCCGACCCCGGACGACATGGACGAGCTGCTCGCCCGGGTCTGGAAGCAGCCAGCGTTCTTCCTCGCCCACCCGAGGGCGATCGCCGCGTTCGGACGCGAGTGCACCCGGCGCGGGGTGCCGCCGCAGATCGTGGACCTCTTCGGCAGCCCGTTCCTGACCTGGCGCGGCGTGCCGCTGCTGCCCTCCGACAAGCTCGACCTGAAGGGGACCGCGAACTCGGCGCCCGGCACCACCAACATCTTGCTGATGCGGGTCGGCGAGGACCGCCAGGGCGTGGTGGGCCTGCGCCCGTCGAAGGTCCCGGACGAGGTCGAGCCCGGGCTCTCGGTGCGGGCGATGGGCGTCGACCGGCAGGCCATCACCTCGTACCTGGTGACCAGTTACTTCTCGGCCGCCGCGCTGGTGGACGACGCCATCGCCGTGCTCCAGAACGTCGAGGTGTCGAGCTACCATGACTACTCCTGACGGATTCGGGCGCAGCACCGGGGTCGCCGGGGCGAGTCGCCCCCCGGCCGCCACCGGGTACTCGACCGACGTGGTACCGGGCGGGGCCCCGGTGCCCGGGGCGCTCGCGCACGCGGCGGGCGGTCCCCGGTACTGGCTGCCCACGCAACCGGACCGGGCGGCCCGAACCGCTCCCGCCACCCCGGTCGCCGACCCGCCGGGCGGGTTCGACGTCGAGGCCGTCCGCCGGGACTTCCCGCAGCTGCACCGGGAGGTGAACGGCCGCCCACTGGTCTGGCTCGACAACGGGGCCACCACGCTCAAGCCGCGCCAGGTGGTCGAGGCGGTCGCCGAGCACTACTCGATGGGCACCTCCAACGTCCACCGCGGTGCGCACACCCTCGCCAAGCAGGCCACCCAGATCTACGAGGAGGGCCGTGAGGAGGCCGCCGGGCTGCTCGGAACACAGGACGCCGGCGAGATCGTCTTCGTCCGCGGCACCACCGAGGCCGTCAACCTGGTGGCGCAGTCCTGGGGCCGCGCCAACCTGGGCGTGGGCGACGAGATCCTGGTGTCGGCGGCGGAGCACCACTCCAACCTGGTGCCCTGGCAGCTGATCGCCAAGGAGCGCCGGGCGCGGATCCGGCCGATCCCGCTGCTCCCCGACGGGCAACTGGACCAGGACGCCTACCGGGATCTGCTCGGCTCGCGGACGAAGCTGGTCGCGCTCACCCATGCCTCGAACGTGCTGGGGACGGTCCCGCCGGTGGCCGAGATGACCGCGCTGGCGCACCGGTACGGCGCCAAGGTCCTGGTGGACGGCGCACAGGCGGTGAGTCACTTCCCGGTGGACGTGACCGCGTTGGACGCCGACTTCTACGCCTTCTCGGGTCACAAGATCTTCGCCCCGACCGGTATCGGCGTGCTCTTCGGCAAGCGCGAGCTGCTGGAGGCCATGCCTCCGTGGCAGGGCGGCGGCAACATGATCGACTCGGTGAGTTTCGAGGAGACGTCCTACGCCCCCGTCCCGCACCGGTTGGAGGCGGGCACCGGCCACATCGCCGGGGTCGCCGGGCTGCGGGCGGCCCTGCGGTACCTGGCCGGGCTGGACCGCCCGGCCGCCACCGCGTACGAGGAGCAGCTCACCGCGTACGCCATGGGCGCGCTGGCGACCGTCCCCGGGCTGCGGCTGATCGGCGACGCGCCGGGGAAGATCGGCGTGCTGACCTTCCTGCTCGCCGGCACCGACCCGATGGCCCTCGCCGGGGCGCTCGACCAGCAGGGCATCGCGGTGCGCGCCGGCCACCACTGCGCGCAGCCGGCGCTGGCCGCCTTCGGCCTGCAGAGCGCGGTACGGGCCTCGCTGGCCCTCTACAACACCGTCCAGGACGTCGACGCCCTGGTCGCCGCGCTCCAGGGGATCCAGGGAGTCCAGGGCCTCCAGGGGCTCCAGGCGAGCCCGGTCGAGTAGGCCGGACGCCCTCGGTGGGCGGGCACCCGCGTGGGTGCCCGCCCACCGTGCGGCGTTCACCGACCGACGGCCGGATCCGGCTCACCCCAGGCGCGCGTCGAACGTCAGCGCGTCGACCAGCTCGCCGACGCGCCGCTCGGGCAGGCCCCGGGAGACGAACCAGGCTCCGACGTTGCGCACGTCCCGCTCCAGGAAGGAACGCCCGCGCGGGTTGGCGACGACGTCCACGATCTGCGGCACGTCGATGATCACCAACCGGCCGTCGTGGACCAGGATGTTGTAGGCCGAGAGGTCCCCGTGGGCGTAACCGTCACCGGCCAGCAGCGACAGGCTGCGCCCGAGCTGCTCCCAGAGGTCCGCGACGTCCACCTCCTCGGCGCGCAGCTGTGCGAGCCGGGGTGCGGCGGTGCCGCTCCCGTCGCCGACGAACTCCATCAGGATCTCCGTGCCCGTGATCTGGACCGGGTAGGGGACGGCCACGCCGGCCGACCAGAGCCGGCACAGGGCCGTGAACTCGGCGGCGGCCCATTGTCCGGCGATGGCCTCCTTGCCGAAGGCGGTGCGCTTGGCCATGGCCCGGGCGACCCGGGACTCCTTGTGCCGGCGGCCCTCCAGGTAGCCGGAGTCGCGGTGGAACATCCGGTGCTGGGCGTCGCGGTAGCGCTTGGCCGCCATCAGCGTGCGCCGGTCGGTGCCGGGGACGCCGCGCTCCAGGAGGAAGACGTCGGCCTCCTTGCCGGTCTTCACGAGCCCGAGTTCGGTGTCGACGGCCGCGAGTTCGGTCACCACCCAGGCGGGGCGCGGCTCGGGCCCCTTCTCGGTGGGGGTGGACTGGTCCCAGGTGGACCAGCGGTCGCCCTCGGCCGGACCGTCGATGCCCGAGGCCGGACCCGAGACGGCGTCGGCGTAGGCGTCGGAGCCTCCGTCGTCACAGGGGACGTGGTCGTAGCCGCCGTGGTCGTCGCCGCCGTAGCCGGCGTGCTCAGAGGTGTCGGCGTCGTGGTGGCCGCCGAAGTCGGCGAAGTCGGGCCCGAGGACCTCGCTGTACGCGAGAACGGGCTCGTGGTCGTCGAACCGCTCGGAACGGCGGCCGCGACGAGGTGCGCCCTTGGCGCGGATACGGGAGAAGGAATCGGTGTCGGAAAAGCGCTCGCGCACTGCGGTGGCTCCTGAGGAACGGCCCACCGATGCGCCAGTTGCGAGGCGTCGTCAGCCGGTGGGCGAAAGACGAGAGGAAGAGGCGTATGGCGCGCACACGAGGGCGCGCCGCGACACGGCGGCAACCATCACGACACACCTCCTCTGCTTCTCCACGTCCGTCCTCACGCCGCAGCTCGGGATCGCAGCGGCCAAGCCACGGCAGCGCCGCGACGAGAACGGCCACAGCCTAGCGTCTCCCAAGAACAGCGCAACAGGTTTTCCGGAGACGATCCCGCCCGTCCACCGGCACCCCTCGGCCGGGCGAAGGCCGGCACCGACCGCTCGCTCAGCCCCGGGACCGGGGCGGATCGCCACCCGGCACGAGGCGGGCCGCCACCGTCGTCGTGCGGCAGCGGCCCGGCTCACCCCCCTTCCCTCACCCGGGCGTTCGGGCCGGCGCGGTGTCGGTCGTGACCGCGCTCAGCGGCGGGGCCAGCGACTCCAGGCTGCGCCGCTCGGCACGGACGCCGATCGCGGCCTCCACCAACCCGGCGACGGTCATCAGGGCGGCGCCGACGCAGAACGCGAGCGTGGTGTCGGACACCTCGCCGCTGCTCACCAGGCCGTTGAAGAGCAGTGGCCCGCTGATGCCACCGACCGCGGTGCCGACGGCGTAGAAGAAGGCGATGCACAGCGCCCGGGTCTCCAGCGGGAAGATCTCGCTGACCGTCAGGTAGGCCGAACTCGCCCCGGCGGAGGCCAGGAAGAGCACCGCCGTCCAGCAGGCCGTCATGGTGACGGCCGAGAGCGATCCCTGCTGGAAGAGCACGGCGGTGCCGAACAGCAGCAGACCGGAGCCGACGTACGTCCCGGCGATCATCGGCTTGCGCCCGACCGAGTCGAAGAGGTGGCCGAGCAGCAGCGGCCCGAGGAAGTTGCCGACCGCGATCACCGCGAAGTAGTAGCCGGTGTCACCCGCCGGTACGTCGAAGTACGTGGTGAGAATGACGGCGTAGCCGAAGGTCACGGAGTTGTAGAGGAACGCCTGGCCGATGAAGAGCGCGAGGCCGAGCACGGTGCGGCGCGGGTAGCGGCCGATCACCGTACGGGCGATCGTGACGAAGCCGAGCGGGCCGCGCTCGCGGATGGCCATCGGCCTCCCGGTGACGGGCGGCAGCGCGCTGCCGGTCTCCCGTGCCACGATCCGCTCGGCCTCGGCCACCACCTCCTCCGCCTCCGCCTTACGCCCGTGCGTGAACAACCACCGCGGGCTCTCCGGGACGTGGCGGCGGACCAGCAGGATCACCAGGCCCAGCACCACGCCCGTCCCGAAGGCCAGCCGCCAGCCGACGTCCGTCGCGAACAGCGCGGTGTCCAGGAGCGCGATGGAGCCGAACGCGCCGAGCGCCGCGCCGATCCAGAAGCTGCCGTTGATGATCAGGTCGATCCGGCCGCG
The DNA here is from genome assembly GCF_040655255.1 of Kitasatospora sp. NPDC050463. Taxonomy (NCBI): domain Bacteria; kingdom Bacillati; phylum Actinomycetota; class Actinomycetes; order Kitasatosporales; family Streptomycetaceae; genus Kitasatospora; species Kitasatospora sp. NPDC050463. The sequence continues at coordinate 15,521 of NZ_JBFAJO010000097.1, read as the reverse complement.
TACCCGGGCCGGAATCAGCTCGTCGATCGCGGAGTTGATCGCCGCGTACTCGCCCCCGATGCCGAACCCGGTGAAGAAGCGGCAGAGGAGGAAGAACCAGGCCGCCCCGGACAGCGCCGTCACGGCGGTGGCCGCCAGATAGACGGCGAGCGTCAGCATGAACAGCCTTCTGCGCCCCAACCGGTCGGTCAGCCAGCCGAAGAACAGGGCGCCGCCGCAGGCACCCGCCACGTACACCGCGGCCGCGACGGTGGTCACCTGCGTCGTCGAGATGCTGATGCCGCTGCCGTGCTCGGCGAGCCTGGCCGCCATCGTGCCGACGATCGTCACCTCCAGACCGTCCAGGATCCAGACGGTCCCCAGGCCGATCACGATCCGCCAGTGCCAGCGGGACCACGGCAGCCGGTCCAGCCTGGCCGGCACGTCCGTCTCGACCACCCCGCCGTCGGCCGGTTCGGTCCGCGGCGGCCGCTGCCGGCCGGAGGTCTTCGTCTCTTCCACCACGCCGGGCCTCCCTCGTCACCGTGTGTGTCGGACCACCCGCGTCTGCCCCCGTCCCGGGCGGTCACACGCACGCGTCGGCCCGAGGGGCCGCCACCCGCCCTGGAGCAGCGGGCAGCGACCGGACACCGCGCCGGGCACCGGGGCCGATCGCGTGAGCGGCGCGGCACCGTCGGTCTCGCGAGGTCGGCCGCCGGAGGCCCCGGCAGCTGCCGGTGCGTCAGAATGACGTGCGGCCGGGCGATGTGCCGGCAGGAATCGGAGGTACGGCTTCATGACGAGGTACAGCATCGACCCCCACCGGAACGAACTCATCGCCGCGTGGGGAACCGGCGAGGGCGAACTCGCCACCCGGATCGCGGACCTCCCCGTCGGCAGGGACACCAGCACGCTCCTGCGCCTGGCGCGCACCCTGACCCAACTGTCCGACGCTGCCTGGCGCACCTACACCCACCCCGCCAGCGCCGCCGGCTCCCTGGAGCCCAACAGCGAGGGCTGGCGGCGCGAGCAGGAACGCAACGCCTTCGGCGCGGTCGCCGAGGCGGTCGCCGCCCCGAACCTCCCGGCCGGCGGAATGCTCGCCGTCTCCCACAGCCCGCTGCTGGAATCCGCCCACCGGCTCGGCCGCGCCCTGCGCACCCTCGACGAACCCGAGTTGGCGAAGGCCGTCCTGGCCGAGACCGTCGCCGAACTCACCGCCGTGGAAGGCGCCGAACTCGGCGACCTCACCGGCCGCGCCCAGCAGGCCGTCCTGCTCAGCCGCGAAGACGCCTCCCCCGTCCAGGTCGCCGCCGCCGACCTCCTCTTCGAACAGGACCCCTTCGGCTCCGCCGCCCTGTTCTCCGACATCGACCCGACCGCCGCGGCCGTGGCCGCGGCGCACTGGCTCGCCGCCGCGGCCGAGGTCGCCGCCGAAGCCTCCGGCCACGAGGCCACCACCGTCGTCCTCGAAGCCGGCACCATCGAGGCCCTCCCCCACGAGACGCCCACCCTCGTCCTCGAACTCCTCGACGCCGGCCACACCCCCTACGACGCGGTCACCGGCCTCGTCCGCCATGCCCTCCACATCGCCGACGGCCTGCTCCCCGACCCCGCCGGCCTGCGCGAACAGCTCGAAGACCTCGACGAGGCCCTCGCCGCGGAGATCGCCGACCAGGGCACCGACCCGGAGGACATCGGCCTGCGCCTGACCCCGCTCGACCCGAAGCGCCCCGCCCGCGACCTCCTCGAAGACCTCCTCTCCGGCATCCACGGCTGCTGGCTCCTCCACGACGAGCACGACGACCTCGACGACCTCGACGAGCACGACGAGCACGACGACCTCGACGACCTCGACGAGCACGACGAGCACGACGACCTCGACGAGGGTGCTGCTCCCGACACCGCCGACGAGGCGCGGGACGACGATCGCGCCGAGCGGCAACAGACCCGGAGCCGCGAACGCTTCGCCCGCCTCCTGCGCGAAACCGCCGCGCGCCACCGTGACCGGCTCATGTGACCACCCCGCCGACGCCCTCGGCGGTCCTGTCGCACCTGTTCCTACCGTCGAGACTCCTTAAGCTGGGATGGTCCTGGTGCCCTACCGCTGGAAGGTGGACCCGACCGTGCAGCCGAGCGAGATCCACGAGATCCTCAACCGCCCGCTGAGCCAGGAACTCCTGGCCCGAGACCTGACCCGCCTGGCCTACGTCGCCAAGGACGGCACTCCCCGAGCCGTGCCGATCGCCTTCGTCTGGAACGGCTCGGAAATCGTCATGTGCACCGTGAAGAACGCCCCGAAACTGCCGGCCCTGCGTCACAACCCGGCGGTCGCACTGACGATCGACACCGAGGTGCACCCACCGAAGATCCTGCTCATCCGCGGCCGGGCCGAGCTGGACGAGGTCGAGGGCATCCCGGAGGAGTACCTCCAGTCGAACGGCACCTACACGATGACGCCCGAGCAGCGGGTCGCCTGGGAGGCCGAAGTCCGTTCGCTCTACGACGGCATGGTCCGGATCGTCGTCACCCCGACCTGGGCCAAGCTGATCGACTTCGAGACGACCCTCCCGAGCGCGGTGGAGGAGTTGATCCGGCGGCGGGAGGAGCGCAACCGCGCCTGAGGGGGGCCGAGCCGGCCCGCCCCCCGGACCCGTCGCCCCCTCGGCTCACGGAGGGCGACAAGCCGTGCACCGTCCGCCATGTCTACTGTTCGGAGGCGGTATCGTAGCCGCGCCGAGGGCTCGCTCAGCACCTCCGAAGGAGAGCAACATGGCAACTGGCAAGGTCAAATGGTTCAACGCCGAGAAGGGTTTCGGCTTCATCGCCCAGGACGACGGCGGCCAGGACGTGTTCGTCCACTTCTCCGCCATTCAGACCGCCGGCTTCAAGGAGTTGTACGAGGACGACCTGGTCGAGTACGACGTCACGCAGGGGCCGAAGGGCCCCCAGGCGGAGAACGTCGTCAAGCTCTGACCGGCGCCCGGCGGCCGACGCCCGGCAGCGGTGACAGCGAAGGGGCCGACCCCTCGGCCGGCCCCACCACTCCCCCACTTCCCCACCGGCAGAACCGGCAGGACCCCAGCCCCCGCAACCCGGACCCTTCTCGGCGGCAGGCACGGTCGGCCCGTCCACCCGCCCGGCCGGGGCAGTTTTCAAACACCGTTCGAAGAGCTCCGGTGATCGCTAGACTTCCCCCGTGAAGCTGACCGCAGACCGGATCACCGACGCCGGGATGGCCGTGTTCGCCGAGGCCGGCTACCACGGACTGTCCATGCGCCGGGTCGCCGAGCGGCTCGACGTGCACGCCGGAAGCCTCTACTACCACGTGCCCAACAAGGCCGCGCTGCTCCAGCTGATGGCCGATCGGGTGGCCCGGCAGGCCTACGACGCGGGCACCGAGGCACTGGCCGACCTGGCCGCCGACAGCGACTGGCAGGCACGCGTGACGGCGCAGGCCGTCGCCCTGCGCCGGAGCATCCGCCGCCACCCCGGCGGGGCGATCATGTTCGCCGACAGCCCGAAGACACTCAGCCACGGCGCGCTCTCCGTGCTGGAGCGACTGCTCGACACCCTCGCGGAGGCCGGCGTGCCCGCGAAGCAGTGCGGCACCGCCGCCGACACCCTCCTCAGCCACGTCACCGGCTACGTGCTGCAGGAGCAGAGCGAGCCACCCGTCGTGCCGCCCGGCCCGGAAGCGGCCGCCGACCTCCACCGGCGCTTCCCCCGCACCATGGCCGCAGCCGCCCACGACCAGGACCAGCAGTTCGCCCACAGCCTGGAGCTGATCTGTGCGGGCATCGCCACACTGCTCCCGCGGTCCGGCGCTCCGGGTGAAGGCCGCTGACCCCGGACCGTCCCGTGCGGTCCGGGCTCAGCGCACCGGTCGCCGTCGACCCGGCCCGACCAGGAACGAACGGCCCACGTTCACCGGAGCGCCATCCGCACGTCGCCCGAAACCCGCCTGCCGCTCCCTACGCTGCCGCCCATGATCTACATATCGCTGTTCCTGCTCGTCCTCGGCGTCGCCCTGCTGGTCCTGCGGCGGCGCCGAGTCGTCACCTTCCGCTTCGCGGCGCTCACTGGAGCCACGACGGCCCTTCTCGGCCTGCTGCTCGGGCTCACGACCTTCACCTACGTCGTCGAGCCGTACGAGGTCGGCGTGCCCAGGACGCTCGGCAAGGTCGACGGCACCTGGCAGCCCGGACTGCACCTCAAGTCGCCGCTCACCGAGGTCACCACCTTCTCCACCCGGCCGACCGACCTCGACCTCACGGACCACGACACCGTCGAGGTCCGGTCCTCCGAAGGCGGCGTGCTCTACGCCGACCTGACGGTCAAGTGGTCCGTCGACCCGGCACACGCCGTGTCGCTCTTCAAGCTCGCCGGCAGCGACGAGGCCGTCCAGCAGCGCCTGGTCTACGCGGACAGCCGCGAGATCGTCCGCAACGTCTTCGCCCGGCACACCAGCGTCGAGGGGTACTCCGCTCAGCGCGAGGCGATCGGCTCCGAGATCACCAAGCTGATCACCGACCGGCTGGCGCCGCGCGGGGTCCTGGTCAACGGCGTCAACCTGCGCAACGTCCGTCCCAGCGAGGGCCTCCAGAAGGCCATCGACCAGAAGATCCAGCAGGACCAGGCCACCGCCCAGGCCGAGGCCGCCGTACGCACCGCGAAGGCCGAGGCCGAGAAGCGGAAGATAGACGCCGACAGCACCGCCGCCGCCAACGCCGCGATCGCCGGCTCACTGACCGACAAGATCCTGCTCAGCCAGTGCATCGAGGCCTTCAAGGCCGCCGCCGAGAAGAACCCCGTCTACAGCAGCCCCTGCGGCTCCACCGGCACCCCGGTGATCGTCGACGGCACCAAGCGGTAGCCGCGGGACACCGGGGCGCGCACCCGCCGCACGCCTGCTCGGGCGGGGAGCGGGCGCCCCGTGCGGGGCTGTCCGCGGGCGCCACCGGTCGCCCGCCATCTAGGACACGATCTGACCCAGATGGCCCCTACTGTGGTTCCTGTCCGCAGAACAGGACCTACCGAGGGGGAACCCATGACCGACATCACGACCGCCACCGAGCCGACCACCGAGCAGACCGCCGAGGCGGTCGGCGGGGAGCGCGCCGACCTGTTGGCGGTGCTGGGCAAGTCCCGACACTTCCTGCGCTTCACCACCCGCGATCTGACCGACGAGCAGGCCGGGCTCCGCACCACCGCCGGCGAGCTGTGCCTGGGCGGCCTGATCAAGCACGTCACGAGCGTCGAGCGCGGGTGGGTGGACTTCATCCTGGAGGGCACGTCGGCCATGAGCGACTTCAGCGCCATGACCGAGGCCGACTTCGCGCGACGCGCCGACGAGTTCCGCATGCTTCCCGGCGAGACGCTGGCCGGTGTGCTGGCCGACTACGCCGAGACGGCCCGGCGCACGGACGAGCTGATCGCCGTCCTGCCCGACCTGGACGTCTCCCACCCGTTGCCGAAGGCGCCCTGGTTCGAGCCCGGGGCCCGCTGGTCGGCCCGCAAGGTGCTGATGCACATCATCGCCGAGACCTCGCAGCACGCCGGCCACGCCGACATCATCCGGGAGACCCTGGACGGCGCCAAGAGCATGGGCTGATCACCTGGTCGGGTCGCAGGAGCCCACCGCCCCCGGCGTGCCTCGGCGCGGGGAGCGGTGGGCCCCTCTCGCGCGCCGGCCCCGGACCGCTCCGCGGAGCAGGCTCAGCCGCCCTCGGGCGCTTCGGTGTCGGGCATCCAGCGCAGTTCGCCGGTGCCCAGGGTGACGGTCGCGCGCGGCCGCATCGGATCGTCGCCGCCGCGGCGGGAGAGCAGCACCACCTCCCGGACCTCCACGAACGTGGTCCCGAGCCGGGCCGTGCACTCGGCGGCGAGGCTCCGTGGCTCCCCGGTCCGGCCCAGGGACAGGTGCGGAGTGAAACCCGCGCCCCGTCCGACACAGCGCGGGAACCTCTCCAGCAGCGACCGGTACAGGTCGGTCCACGGCCTCGTGCCGGCCGCGGCCGGGTCGAGCCAGACCGTCGCGTACGCCCGGTGCCGGAAGCTGCGCACCCCGTGCAGCCGGGCTGTGAACGGCGTCGTCCCCGCCGTGGCGGCGGCCACCAGCGGGGCCGCCCGGTGGAACTCGGACTCCGGCACGAACCCGAACAGCAGGTTGACGTGGGGCGGCCACCGGCGGACCTGCGGGTCGTGTTCGAGGCGGATGTCCTGAATCGGCGGCCACAACTCCGGCGGCGGGATCCACGCGACCGCCGTACGGGCCGTCGGCGCGACGTCGAGGACGCCGCCGGGCCCGGCCCCGCCGTACTCGGGCTCCGCCTCCATGCCGCACAGGTTGTCACATCCGCTGCCCGCCGGCCCGGAGCCGAGCCCCGTCGGCGTGCGTCGCCTCCAACTCCACCGGGTCGGCCGACGGCCGGGGCCCGGGGTTCGGCGGGACCGGCCCTGGTCACAACCTCACCCTGCCGTGCGCGGCACGCAGCGCACGGCAGCAGAAAGGTTTCGCCTTGGAGTCAGCGCTTGATCGCGACTCCCGCGTAGGCGGGGGCCGCCCCCTGCCAGCCCTGCGGCAGTTCCGCTCGCGGCTGCCACAGCGGCAGTTGCACCAGGCCGGGGTCGGCGAGCTCGAAGTCGCCGAAGAACTCCCGCACCTGCTCCTTGGCCCGCAGGACCAGCGGCGAGCTCGCCCGGCTGTAGATCCGCGTGGTCTCGGCGGCCGCCTGGGCGGTCATGAAGTCCTGAGTGCCGTGCGAGAGGATCAGCAGACTGCCCGGCGCCAGCGCGTCCCGCAGCCGGGCCACCGTCTCGGCGGCGCCTTCCTCGTCCCGGACGAAGTGCAGTACCGCCACCAGCATCAGGGCCACCGGTCGGGAGAGGTCGAGCGCCTCCTTCAGGCCCGGGTCGCCGAGGATCGCCTCCGGGTCGCGCAGGTCGGCGTGCAGGACCGAGGTGTGACCGGCGAGGTGGTGGGCCAGCAGGGCGCGGGCGTGCGTGAGAACGATCGGGTCGTTGTCGACGTACACGACCCGGGCGTCCGGGGCCACCCGGTGGGCGACCTCCCCGGTGCTGCCCACAGCCGGGATCCCGGTGCCGATGTCCAGGAACTGGCGGACGCCCTGGCCGACCGCGAACTCCACCGCGCGGCCAAGGAACTCACGGTTGATCCGCGCCCCGAGCCGGGCGTCGGGCATGGCCGCGATGACCTTCTCGGCGGCCTCCCGGTCGGCCGGGAAGTTGTCCTTCCCGCCGAGGTAGTAGTCGTACATCCGCGCCGGGTGCGGGACCCCGGTGTTCAGCTCCGCCGGCGGCTGCCACTCCCCCACCGTCACCGGCCCCGCCCCGCCGACCATCGCCTCGTCCCACATGAGATCCCCACAGTGTCCTGACAGCAAGTCATCTCATCCTAATCTCGCGAGGACACATTCGGACTCACCACCCGGGCCCCCGACGTCCGGGGGCCGGGCCCCGCTGTCGGCTCCGGCCGGGCGGGAGGGTGCGAGCGGGGAACCGGGTGACGGCCCGGCGTTGGCGGGCGGCCACCCGGTGACGACCGGTCAGGCGCAGGTGACCCCGGCGCTCTTCCAGCTGGTGGCGTCCACCATGGTGGTCTTGGCGAAGGCCTCGGCGGGCATCTCCTTGCCGCTCCTGAGCTTGTCGTACATGGTCTGGACGGCGAGCGCGCCGACGTCCTTGCCGTTGATGAAGAGGGCGGCCTTCATCCCGGAGGGCTGGGTGCCGCTCCAGTCCTTGCAGGCGAGGTAGGCACCGAGGCCGACGCCGATCACGTTGTCGGCGCTCAGTCCGGCGTTGCGCAGGGCGGTGACGCCGCCGTGCACGTTCTCGTCGTTGCAGCCCACGACGACCCAGTGCTTCACGCCGGGCTTGGTGTTGATGATCGCGGCGACCTTGTCCTGGGCGCCGGTGGGGGTGTTGTCGGTGGCGACGTCGATGGTCTGGACGCCGGGGGCGACGGCGCCGAAGGCCTCCTTCGCGGCCTTGACCCGGTCTCCGCAGACGGTGACGTCCTGCTTCCAGGCTGCGATGACCCGTGTCTCCGCGGGGTTCCAGCCCGCCGCCTTGTACTCGTCGGCGGCCCGCTTGCCGACCTCGGCGCCCATCTGGGTGCCGCTGAAGCCGACGCGCGGGACGAGATCGGCCTTGGCGCAGACCGCCGGGTCCGGGCCGGTGGCGCAGACCTGGTCGTCCGAGGTGAGGAGCGCGACCTTGGCGTCCTTGGCGGTCTGCACGATCTGCGGGCCGACGGCCGGGTCCGGGACGACGACGATCACCCCGTTGGTCTTCTGCGCGATGGCCGCCTGCACCTCGCTGACGGTCTTGTTGGCGTCACTGCCGAGGTTCACCACCTTGAGGTCAATGCCGAGCTCCACGGCCTTCGCCCTGGCGCCGGCGGCCTCGCCGACGAAGTACTCCTGATCGCCCTGCTTCTGCAGGTAGGTCAGCGAGATCCTGCCCTTCACCGGGGCCACCGCCGCGGCGCCGTCGGTGGACTCCTGGCCGTTGGAGCAGGCGGTCGTGGTCAGGCCCAGGGCGAGCAGGAGGCCGAGGGAGGTGGCACGACCGGTGGTGCTTCGGATCATGGGGGGAACGCTCCTTTGTGCCGGTCGGGGGTACCGGCACGGGGTGGGATCGAGGGTGACGCCGAACAGGCCGGGGCTGAGCGACTGTTCGATAAGCAATCAGAACCAAACGGATTTCAACGTGATGTGAAATATCACATGACTCGGCGATCCCTCGTCAAGCACGCTGACACGCCGAGATCAACCTGTGACATGACGCGGCGCGAAAGGGCATCCACCAGATCACTCACGCTGAACCGGCCTCACCGACCGGTCCGTGCACGGCACTTGAGCACGGCTCGCTCGTGTGCCTATGCTGCGTTGCTTTCTGTTGGGAGTTCAAACAGAAACCAACGGCAGTGGATTGCCGATCCCCCACCCACACTTGCGCACTCTGGAGCGCCCCCATGCGGATACCCCTGCCCCGCGCCCTGCCCCGCGCCCTGGTCGCGCTGGCCCTCGCAGCGACCGGACTCGGCACCGTCGTCCTCGGCTCCTCCACCCCCGCCGCGGCCCTGGACAACGGACTCGCCCTCACCCCGCCGATGGGCTGGAACTCCTGGAACACCCTGGGCACCGCGGTGACCCAGGAACAGGTCGTCCAGACCATCGACTTCATGTCCGCCAACGGGCTCGTCCAGGCCGGCTACGACACCGTCACCATCGACGACGGCTGGTCGCTCGGCCACCGCGACGGCCAGACCACCGACCTGGTCAAGAACTCCTACGGCGCGATGCAGCTCTACGACGCCAACCACAACCCGGTCAGCGGCACCGACGGCACCGGGTTCGACCCGACCACCGGCCACCTCGTCCCCGCCCCGGACCGCTACCCGGCGCACACCGTCAACGGGCAGACCCTGAACGGGATCCAGTACCTGTCCTGGTACGCCCACAGCAAGGGCATGAAGTTCGGCCTCTACGCCACCGACACCTACACCACCTGCCAGGGGCGCCCCGGCAGCCTGGGCCACGAAGCCACCGACGCCGCCGACTTCGTCGCCTGGGGCGTGGACTTCGTCAAGTACGACGACTGCCCGTACGGCCCGCCGATCGTCGGGCCCGACGGGCACAACTACGGGACGCAGGGCGAGGGGAGGGAGCTGACCCGGTCCATCTACGCCCGGGTGCGCGACTTCCAGCGGGCGCTCGACTCCGCCTCCCAGGCCCAGGGGCGCCCGCGGGTGGCCCTCAGCGTCTCGGCGCAGCCGGTGCACTCCGGGGTCCCCTCCCTGCTGGCCTCCGACGACCCGGCCCGCACCGACCCGGTGGTGGTCGCGGCCGGCACGCCCGCGTTCCAGGCACCCGGCTACGCCCCGACCGGCGTGTGGTGCGGGCAGGTGGCCAACCTCTGCCGGATCGGCGGTGACCGCGGCCCCGACCTGGAGGGCGTGCTCTACAACGGTCAGCTGCAGACGGCCCTGAAGTACCCGGGCAACGTCCGGCCGGGCAGCTGGAACGACCTGGACATGATGTTCGCCGGCTGGGAGGACCCGTACGGCGTCTACGGCCAGTCCGACACCTGCCCCTGCCACAAGCCGATGTCCCTGACCGAGTCGCGCAGCGAGATGTCGATCCTCGCGATGACGGCCTCCCCGCTCATCTCCGGCGCGGACCTGCGCACCGCCGCGGACTCCCGGCACACCCAGGACGGCCTCACCTGGTCCACCGGCATCAGCGCCGACCGGCTGGCCGTCTACAAGAACACCGAGGTCATCGCGATCGACCAGGACCGGCTCGCCAAGCCCGCCACGCTGGTCGGCGCCCCGCCCGCCGGCAGCACGGCGCCGGTCGTCCTCAAGCGGCAACTGGCCAACGGTGACACCGCCGTCCTGCTGATCAACCAGGACCCGGCCGGCTACCGGAACATCTCCACCAGCCTGAGCGACCTCGGCCTCACCGGCCCCGGCTACTCGGCCAAGGACCTGTGGACCGGCTCCACCGCCAACGTGACCGGAAGCCTCGGCGCCCAGGTGGAGCCGCACGGCGTCGCCCTGTACCGCCTCAAGGCGCTGCCGGGCACCATCCCGGCGACGGTCGTCGGCGACGGCCGCTACCACGGCATCAGCGCGGGCGGCACCGGTGGCAAGGCACTGGAGGTCCAGGGCACCTGCAGCGCCCCCGACGGCTCCCCCACCGACATCAACACCTGGTGGGACACGCACACCTCGGAGCAGTGGAACTTCGCCGCGAACCCGGACGGCACGGTGCGCATCACCGACAACTGCTACACCGGCACGCAGAACCACGGCACCCTCACCGGAGCTGCGGCCGGCCAGCCCGCCCGGGCCCAGAACGCCTACGACCCTGGCAACCCGGCCCAGAAGTGGCGCGTCGCCCAGAACACCGCGACCGGCGCGCTGACCATCACCAACGTCGCCACCGGTCTGGCCCTGGCCGCCCCGCAGACCGCCGCGACCTCCCCCGTCGTCCTCAGCCCGGCCGACGGATCGGCGGCGGGGCAGTCCTGGAGCCTGCTCTCCTGACGCTCCCCCTGTTCCCCCCGGCTCCGGCACCTCGCCGGAGCCGGGGTACGACCCACCCACCACACCGTCCCTGGAGGACCTTTGCGCTCCCCCAGCACAGCACCGTTACGTCGCACGGCACTCTCCCGCCGGATCGCATCGGCACTGACGGCCGTGACCCTGCTCACCGGCGGCGGCGCCCTCGCCGTCGGCCTCCAACTCGCCACCGCGCCACCGGCGCTGGCCCTGGACAACGGCATCAACCTGACGCCGCAGATGGGCTTCAACAACTGGAACTCCACCCAGTGCGGCGACCAGTTCGACGAAGCCATGATCAAGGGCATCGCCGACCTCTTCGTCAGCAAGGGCCTCAAGACCGCCGGCTACCAGTACGTCAACCTGGACGACTGCTGGGCCCTGCCCGAGCGCAACGCCGCCGGCGACCTCGTGCCCGACCCGGTCCGCTTCCCGCACGGCATCAAGGCGCTCGCCGACTACGTCCACGGCAAGGGCCTCAAGTTCGGCATCTACTCCAGCGCGGGCGACCACACCTGCGACGTCCGGGGCTTCCCCGGCGGCCTCGGCCACGAACAGCAGGACGCCCGGCTCTGGGCCTCGTGGGGCGTGGACTACCTCAAGTACGACAACTGCCACAACCAGGGGCTCGACGCCAGGACCCGCTACCGGACGATGGGCGACGCGCTGAAGGCGACCGGCCGCCCGATCCTCTACAGCATCTGCGAGTGGGGCAGCACCGGCCCGTGGAACTGGGCCCCCTCGGTCGGCAACTCCTGGCGCACCACCGGCGACATCAGTGACACCTGGCAGAGCATGATCTCCATCGCCCAGGCGAACCAGGGCCTGGCCGGCTACGCCAAGCCCGGGGCCTTCAACGACCCCGACATGCTGGAGGTCGGCAACGGCGGCATGACCGCGACGGAGTACCGCACCCACTTCAGCCTCTGGGCCGAGATGGCCGCGCCCCTGATGATCGGCACCGACCTGCGCACCGCCGCACCGGAGACCTTCGAGATCCTGACCAACGCCGACGTGATCGCGGTGGACCAGGACCCGCTCGGCCGGCAGGGCTCGGTGGTCTCCAGCGAACAGGGCCTGGTCGTGATGTCCAAGCCGCTGGCCGACGGCGCCCGGGCGGTCACCCTGACCAACGAGGGCTCCAACGACGCCACCATCACCGCCACCGCGCAGACCCTCGGCATCGGCGGGGCGGAGTCGTACAGGGTCAAGGACCTGTGGTCCAAGAAGACCACCACCGGCGACGGGACCGTCAGCGCCACCGTGCCGGGCCACGGCACCGCGATGTTCCGGGTCACCCCGAGCTCGCCCGTGCCCCCGCCGACCGGGGTCACCCAGCTGAGCGACCTCCCGTTCGGCGCCGCCGCCAACCAGTGGGGACCGGTCGAGCGGGACCGCAGCAGCGGCGACCACCAACCCGGTGACGGACGGACCATCGGCATCCGCGGCACCACCTACGCCAAGGGCCTCGGCGTGCACGCGGCCAGTGACGTCGGCTTCCACCTCGGCGGCGCCTGCCGGAGCCTGGTCACCGACGTGGGGGTCGACGACGAGACCTACGGCAACGGCTCGGTGGTGTTCCAGATCTACAAGGACGGCGCCAAGGTGGCCGACAGCGGCACCGTCACGGGGAAGGACCCCGCCAAGCGCCTCACCGCCGACCTGACCGGCGCCACGACCGTGCGCCTGGTGGTCACCGACGCCGGCGACGGCACCCGCTACGACCACGCCGACTGGGCGGGCGCGCACATCGCCTGCGGCAACGGTCCGGCCACCGGAAGCTACCCGCTCTCCAGCCTCGCCTGGTCCTCCGCCGGAAACAGCTGGGGCCCGGTCGAGAAGGACATGAGCAACGGCGACAACCAGGCCCGGGACGGACGCACCATCACCATCGCGGGCACCACGTACGCCAAGGGCCTGGGCGTCAACGCGCTCAGCGAGGTGGTCTACTACCTCGGCGGCTCCTGCGCCTCGCTCACCACCGACGTGGGCGTGGACGCCGAGGCGAACGGCCGCGGCAGCGTCTCCTTCGAGATCTACAAGGACGCCACCAAGGTCGCCGACAGCGGCCTGATGACCGCGAGCTCCGCCGCCAGGCACCTCACCGCCGACCTCACGGGCGCCGACGAGCTGCACCTCGTGGTCACCGACGGCGGCGACGGCACCAACAGCGACCACGCCGACTGGGCGAACCCCGTCCTCACCTGCTGACGGTCGCACGGCCCGACGGCGCGGTGCCCGGCCCTGGGCCGGCACCGCGCCCGGGCCGCCGCCCGGTCGACGGGCACCTACGGCGGGCAGCGAGGTCGGGCGACTACGGCGGGCGTCAGGGGAGCCGGTCGTCGCCCCAGCCGATCCGGGCCCGCCCGCGGTGTCCGGCCGACGCGGAGGGATCCGCGCCGGAGTCCACCCGCAGGCGGCCCGCGGCGTGGGCCGGCCGGCCGGGGCGGATCCGCGCGGTGTCAGCGCCGTCGCGCGGCGTTGCGGTGCAGCACGATCTGGGGCAGCACCAGCCAGGTGGCGGTGAACCAGGCCAGCACCACGCCGCTGAGGATCCACGCCAGCGTCGGGTTGCCGGTCGCGGTGCGCAGCAGCAGGAGCAGCGCGGCGCTGATGGTGAGGGCGAGGGTGACGAGGCCGGTGGCGATGAGACGGCCGGCCACCCGGATGAGTTCGGGCTTCATGCCGTGGCCGGCCAGGAAGCGGTGGAAGCACACGGGTGCGACGAGCGCTCCGGTGGCGAAGGCGCCGAGGAGGACGGTGGCGACGTACAGGTGCTTGTCGAAGTCGGGCAGGTGCGCGAAGAGCGGGGTGAAGGCGACGCTGATGAGGAAGCCGAAGAGGATCTGCGCGCCGGTCTGAGCCACCCGGACTTCCTGGAGCATCTCGTTCCAGAGGCGGTCCGCCCGTTCCTGGGGGGTCTCGTGGCGGCCGGATGCCGCCGGGCCGTCGGGCCCCGTCGCCGTCACCGCTCATCCTCTCGGCCGCTGTCGCCGTCGCTGTCGCCACCCCACCTGGTCGGCGGGGTCATGCGGGATGCCCCGCGTCGATGTCCGAGACGTCGCGGGAGGTGAGCGGTTCACCTGGTGCGGTGGTCCGGGTGACGAGGGGGTCGAGGAGGAAACCGGTGTGGTCCCCTCCGTCGGTCCGGTGGTGGACACGGCCGGCGAACCAGGCCGCGGCTCCCGTCAGGACGGGGACCCCGTCCGGGCCGGGAATCCAGGGGACGGCCGCGAACTTGTCGACCTCGTCGCCGCTCTGTCCGCCGAAGAGCTCGGCGAGGTCGTGGCGCCGGTGCGGTAACAGGTGGACCACCAGGACGCCCGCACGCGAGGCGACGGCGTGGGTGTGGTTCGCCTTGGAGATCCACACGGTGAAGCGGGGCGGCCGGATCGAGCACTGCCCGGCGAAGCCCACCAGGCAGCCGGCGCGCTCGTCGCCGACCGCCGCGGTGACGACGTAGACGGGGTACTCCAGCAGGGCGACGAACGCGTCGAAGTCATCCAACGGGGTCGCTCCTTCCGTTACGGCGCCCTACGACTCGACGTGGGCGAGGCCTTCGGGCCGAGGCCCGCGCTCCTCGCCGTGCGGGGCCCGGTGCGGGCGAGGCGTCTCCTTCCCGAGCCGGCGGTCTCCATTCCTGCAACGGCGACGGCGCTCCTGGTCGCAACCGCAGAGCTGAACAATCGGGTAGATCTTCAGCTGAACGTCCGGAGCGCCGACCTCGCGCAGGATCGGCCTGATGACCTCGGCGAACCGCTCGAACGCCTCCTTGGACTCCCAGACGTCGGCAACGAATCACCCGTCGGGGGGCGCGGGGTGTGCGACACGAGGCCGGGAACGGGCCAGTCGGCGGGGCTGTTGAGTCCGCCGGAACCCCCGCTCACCATGGGGTGGTCCGCTCGTAGGCGGCCTGGGTCATGCCGGGCAGGTCGAACATCACGATGATCGCCATGCTGGGCTCCACTACGAAGAGGTTTACCGTGTGTGGCCCAGTCGACCACCTCCGATGGTCTCCCGCGCGTTGGTCTGCGCCGGACAGGCGGGGCGCCCCCGGGACACCCGGGCTCCGTACCCCGCCGCACCGGCCACGCGGGGCCGACCGGCAGCCCCTGCGGGCCCGGCGCGGTGCTCGTGGGAGCCACCAGCACTCTTCGGGTCAGGCCGGGCCACTGAATTCGAGGGCCTCGGGTGGGAGGGCATAGGACGGGGGCCGATCGGCAGAAGTGGATCACGTCAGGCCGTAGCGGGTCCGAAGGGCTCAGCCTTCTTCGTGGGCCGTGCGTCGTCGGACATCGGCCATCAGTTTGTCCAGAATCGCGATGAGCGCGGTGCGTTCGTGGTCCGACAGGCAACTGAACCGCCCCGGGTTCGATAGAGACCTCAGCTTGTGGTTGTGACCTGTGGTTTTGCAGTTGTGAGGTGGTAGGTGTTCTCGTACTCGACGGGC
>NZ_JBFAJO010000096.1:0-26322 GCF_040655255.1 Kitasatospora sp. NPDC050463 | reverse complement strand
CGCCCGTCGAGTACGAGAACACCTACCACCTCACAACTGCAAAACCACAGGTCACAACCACAAGCTGAGGTCTCTATCGAACCCGGGGCGGTTCAGGGCCTGCTGGTTGTTGGGGTGGGCCATGGTGGCGGTCAGGACGAGGGCGGTGACGCGCTCGGGGTGGCGGGCGGCGGCGCGGATGGCGACGGGGCCGCCGAGGGAGTAGCCGTGCAGGGCGAAGGTGTCCAGGCCTTCGGCTACGGCGGCGGCGACGAGTTGGTCGGCGAGGTCGTCCAACTGCAGGGGCGTGGTGGAGCGGGGGGTGTTGCCGCTGCCGGGGTAGTCGACGCCGACGACGGTGTGGCCGGCGGCCAGGCCTTCGAGGATCGGGCCGTAGGTGTTGTCGGTGCTGCTGCCGGCGCCGTGGGCGAGGGCGAGGCCGGGGCCGGAGCCCAGGACGGTGCGGGCGAAGGTCGCTTCGGGGAGGGTGCGCTTGGACATGACGTTTCCTTGTTCGTTGGGGTATTTCGGATGGTCAGGTGGTGCGGTTCTTGGCCCAGGTGCGGAGGTGCTCCAAGGCGGGTAGAAGCGCCCGGCCGTCGGAGGTGAGGGTGTAGCTGGCGGGTCCGGGCGGGAGCTGGTCGTGGGTGACCAGGCCGGCGTCGAGGAGTTCGCGCAGCCGGTCGGCGAGCATCTTGGTGCTGATGCGGTCGATGGCCGTATGCAGTTCGCCGAAGCGGGCGGGGCGGGTGGCCAGGGTGTGCAGGATGATGCCGTTCCACTTCTGGCCGAGGACCTGGAACGCGGTGGTGAGGTCCGCGTCGGCCGCGAGTGGTGCGGGCGTGGGGATGGTGGCGAGTGCCATCGCGTTCGGCCTCCCGTCGTACCGGTTCAGCTACTTGGGGTTTGGGGTGGGGCCGTGGCCGGCTGAGGTGCGGGTGCCGGCTGCGGCCCCGGGGCAGCCTCGTCCGACGACGCGAGGCGGGGTATAGAGGAGTCAGGGCAGGAGGACGGCCTTGCCCTGGTTGCGGTGGGCTTCGAGGTCGGCGTGGGCCTGGGCGGCCTCGGCCAGGGGGTAGGTGCGCCAGATCGGCAGGGTGAGCTTTCCGGTGGCGGCCAGCTCCACCAGCTCCGGCAGGGCCTGGCCGCCCTGGTCGGCGGTGCCGGCGCTGAAGCGCACGCCGTGCTGCTGGGCGGACATGTCAGCGATGGTGATGACCTTGCCCGCATCGCCGGTCAGGGTGACGGAGTCGGAGAGCACGCCGGCGCCGGAGGCGTCGAAGACGAAGTCCACCCCGCCCGGAGCCGCGGCTTTCACCCGCCCGACCCAGCCGTCGCCGTAACGGACGGCGGTGGCTCCGAGCGCCGTGACACGCTCCAGGTCGCGCTCGGCGGCGGTGCCAATGACGGTGATGCCACGGGCGGCGGCCAGCTGCACCGCGATGACGCCGACGCTGCCGGCGGCGCCGTGGACGAGCAGGATCTGACCCGGCTGCACACCCAACTGGCCGAGGACGCGGTGTGCGGTCTGGCCGACCGTTACCAGCGAGGCGGCGACCTCCCATGACAGGGCCGCGGGCTTGGCCACCGGCCGGTCGATCAGGGCGTACTCGGCGTAGCTGCCGCCGACGGTGGCGCCGAGGACCTCGTTCCCTACGGCCACGTCGGCGCCTTCGCCGACCGCATCGACGACACCGGCCGCGTCCAGGCCCGGGATCACCGGGAAGCGGGCCGGGGCGACCTTGGCCATCAGGCCGGATCGGATCTTCATGTCGAGCGGGTTCACCGAGGCGGCCTTGACCTTGATCCGGACCTGGCCGGGTCCCGGCTCCGGCAGGGCGACCTCGGCCGGCCGCAGCACCTCTGCCGCGCCGTACTCGGAGAAAGTGATCGCAGTGGACATCGGAAACTCCCAGGTAGGAGGGGATGGAGGAAGGTACGCGCTGTGACTCACTGTGTGGCCGGGAAGGCGGCCGCGCTGGTGGCCACGCCGGTCAGGCGCTGAGGGTGGGGTAGTCGGTGTAGCCGCGGTGGTCGCCGCCGTAGAAGGCGGCCGCGTCCGGGGTGTTGAACGGGCCGCCGGCGGCCAGACGGGCCGGCAGGTCGGGGTTGGCGAGGAACAGGGCGCCGTAGGCGACCATGTCCGCCGTCCCGTCCTCGACCAGCTTCAGCGCCTCGGGGCCCGTGACCTCCGGGTAGGTGAAGGGGTTGAGGACGAACATGCCGGGCCACGCCTTGCGCAGCCGTCCGGTCAGGTCGCGGTCCGGGCCCTCCATCAGGTGCAGGTAGGCCAGGCCCAGACCGGCGATCCGCTCGAGCAGCGCCTCGTAGACCTCGCCCGGCTGGGGCTCGGCGATGTCGTTGTACGGGTTCCCGGGCGAGATCCGCAGACCGACCCGGTCGCTGCCGACCGCTTCCGTCACGGCCGTGACCACCTCGACGGCGAACCGGATCCGGCCCTCGACACCGCCGCCCCAGGCATCGGTGCGCAGGTTGGTGTTGGGTGCGAGGAACTGGTGGACCAGGTAGCCGTTGGCGCCGTGGATCTCCACGCCGTCGAACCCGGCCTCCATCGCGTTGTGAGCTGCGGTGGCGAAGTCGGCGAGCGTCTGCCGGATCTCCGCCTCGCTCAGCTCCTTCGGGGTGACGTACCCCTTCGGACCCTCGTGGGTGAACACCTGACCCTTGGCCGCCACCGCTGAGGGCGCCACCGGCACCAGGCCCTCAGGCAGCAGGCTCGGGTGGCCGATCCGGCCGGTGTGCATCAGCTGCGCGAAGATCACCCCGCCCTCGCGGTGCACGGCATCGGTCACGCTCCGCCACGCCGCCACCTGGCCGGCCGTGTGCAGGCCAGGGGTGTCCGGGTAGCCCTGCCCGACCGGCGAGGGCTGGATCCCCTCGGTGACGATCAACCCGGCACCGGCGCGCTGCGCGTAGTACTGCGCCATCAGAGCGGTCGGCTCCGCGCCCGGCCCGTAGGCGCGGCTGCGGGTCATCGGGGCCATGGCGATACGGCTGGCCAGACGGCGGCCGCCCAGAACGATCGGATCGAAAGCAGTGGTCATGATCTCTTCCCTCGTGAGGAGCGATGGGCGGTGGCCTCGACACATCCAACGTAACAGATACCTGCTCGGACAAGTAAATGCCCGAGAGCACTTTCTGGCTGACAGGTGGCACACATCACGTATGCTGACCAGGAGAATTGAGAATCAAGGGCGGGTAAGCACCATGGGTGCACAGGCGCACGGTAGCGTTAGCTGCCTGATCAGCAAAGTGAGGAAGAGATGACACATTCCACCCCGGCTCCCCGGAAGGACCTTTCAGGAACGGGGCAGGAGGCGAGCGTCCCGGTGCCGGCCGCCGCCAGCGGCGGGCCCATCAGCCACGCGATCTTCCGCCTCGCCCGCCTGCACCGCATGTTCGCCGGCCAGCTCCTCCGCAGCATCGGCCTGCACCCGGGCCAGGAGCTGGTGATGATGCACCTGTGGGAACTCGGCCCCCAGCGCCAGACCGACCTGGTGCGGCTGATGGACTCCGACGCCGCCACCATGACCCGCACCGTCCAGCGCCTGGAGCAGGCCGGCTTCGTCCGCCGCCGCCCCTCACCCACCGACAAGCGCGCATCCCTCATCGAACCCACCGCCGCCAGCCACGCCCTGCGCCGCGAGGTCGAGCAGAGCTGGAGCCAGCTCGAAGACCTTGTCACCGCGGGTCTCTCGGCCGACGAGTGCACCGAGGCCCTGAGCACCCTGGAACGCCTGGAACAGAACCTCGTCCAGGCCGCCGCCGACCCCACCTGCGCGGCCGAGAGATAGCGGCTTGCTCTGCATCTAGTCGGCGTTACAGCAGGTCAGAGCCAGTCGATCAGCCTCCCGTCACCTGAGGGGCAGTGGGCACTTTCTCCGGCTCGTTCCCGTCCTCGTCGGCTGGCGACTCCCGCATGGGGACCGGTGTCACGGTCTGTGGTTGCCGGGTGCGTACCGGCTCCACGGAGTGCCGACTTCGGCAGCGACGTAGGCGGTGGTGACTCGGTGTAGCCGAGGGCCTTGGCAACGACCGGCGGCGGCGCGTATTGGAGGTAGTGTCGGAGGGCTGTCACTCGGGCGGATCTGGGGGAGATGCCTGCCGCCTGTAGGTGTTCGCGGAGAGCACCGGGGCTCATCGGCTGCCCGGCCTGACGGCCGGGGAACAGCCAGCTGGCGCTCCGGGGACTGGCGTGACGCAGTCGTCCGGCGGCCCGGAGATGAGCCCGAACGAGGTCGGCGACGGGCTCAGGCAGCACGGACGGCGGGTCGCCGAAGGCGATGGTGAGGGTGAAACCCTCGTCGGAGATGTGGTTCGTGGTGAGCCGGACCAACCGGGTGACGGGCTGGGCATAGAGCAGGATGAGGGCCGCCGCGATCCGGGTGCGGAGCGGTAGGCCGTCGTCCTGGAGGACACGCCGTAGATCAGCCGCCCGCGCGGCATGCCGCGCGGTGTTGGGACAAGGGCTGGGACATTCGGCGGCTACCGGTCGGCGGCGGCGTCCTCGATGGCGGCGAGCAGGCGGGCGTGGACGGCGGCGGCCTCGCGGGTGGCCTGGTCCGGGTCTTCGAGCTGCGGGGCGATCAGCTCGGCGGCCGCGGCGAGGACCGGCACGGGATGGTCGCGGTGCGCAGGTGCGCGAGCTGGGCGGCCGCCTTCTCGCCGGGCGTGGCCTGGGCGCGGGTGGGGATCAGGGAGCCTATGCCGCGCGGCTGAGTGCTGGTCACCCGGCTCATTCTCCCGCGCGCCGGGCGGTGGTGATCACCACGGCCGGTCGCCGCCGGCCTCGGTGGGCAGGTGGCCGTGGTGGTGGCGGGCGACGGCCTCCAGCAGCGCGGCGCGGGCACGGCGCCAGCGGACGTCCTCGGTCCGGCCGGCGGCGACGGCCCGCTCGGGCAACGGCCGGTCGCGGTCAGGTCGGCGCCGAGAGCGCTGATCGCTTGCTGCCACTGGTCGAGCTCGAGCAGCAGGCCGCGCACCAGCTGGTCGACGGCGGCCGCCGGGTCGGTGCTGAACGCCCGGGCCTCCGCTGCGGCCTCGGCGAGGACGTCCTCGTCCAGGCCCTCGAAGGCCTCCCGCCACGGCTCCGCCCGCTGCTCGAAGCGCTCCAGGACGGCGTGCAGCGCGGCCTCGACGGCGGCCGGCGACCACGGCGGCGGAGTGCGGGGAGGACGGACGGTGTCGGCCAGGACCCGGGCAGCGCCGGGCCCGAGCGCCCGCCGTGCTCGCCGGGACGGAGTCGTTGTCACACCGGCTGCAACCGGTCGCCGGACCGGACGGTCACGGGTGCAGCAAGGGTGCCCTTGCTGCACCCGGGCGTGCTGCTGCTCCCGGTGCAGCAAGGGCACCCTTGCTACACGCCGCTGCTTCCGGCGGTGAAGCAGCAGCGCGCGTGCTGCACCCCCGGCGCTGCGACTGCGACGGCCTGCGCACCGCCGGCTGCGCAACGGGCGGGGCCGGGTGGGACGGTGCGATGCGGATCGCAACCAGCGGGCTCGCCCTGCGCAAGGACGGGTGCGGGCTCTGCGCGCCGAGTGCGACGCCGCAGGTGGGAGCGGTGCGATGGGGATCGCAGTCGCGGGTGCCGCAGGCCTTCGCCGGGCGGCCGGCCGGGCTGGTTGCGCACCGGCCGGCCCCGGCGGGATGCGCATGCGCACGGTGGCGAGCGGGCCGCTGCGCATGCGCAAGAGGGTGCTGCGCACGGCGTTGCGCATGCGCAGCGGGACAACCAGGGCGGGATGCGCGGGACAACCAGGACAAGGGGGCGCGGTGCAGCAGGACAAGGGGGCGGGCGGCTACGGCTGGTGACGGGACAACATGCAGCGCTGCTGCGCCGGGCAGCGGGACAACATTGCAGCAGCCGGTGCAGCAGCAGCCAGCCGTTCCGCTGCACGTCGTGCAGCGCTGCTGCTGCACCAGGTGTAGCGGCTCGGGAGATTCGGACCGGTCCGTAATCCGGGTTCCTCGACGGTCGCCCGGACGGCCGGGAGTTTCGGACCGATCCGAATTGGGCTGTGGCCTGCGGGATCGTCAAGGCTACGATCCGGGCATGCAAAACGGATCGGTCCGAAATTCCGGTGCTGCTGACGTGCTGTTCGACGTGGCGGTCGGCGCGGTGTGCGAGCGTTCGGGGTGCGGGAAGACGGTGCCCGCACCGGAGCCCGGCAAGCGCGGGCGCCGCCCGAAATGGTGCTCGACGGCGTGCAAGTCCAAGGCCGCCCGGGACAAGCTCAAGGCCGACGCCGTCCGGTCCGGCGAGGGCGCGCGGCCGGAGGTGCTGCGGTGCGCGGAGGCGGCCGTGGACGCCGTTCACGCGTTCCTGGACGCGGTGGACGACGATCCGGTGGCTGCGTACGAGGAGTTCTACAAGGCCCACGCCTCGCTGGCCGCCCGGGCGTCGGAGGCCGCCGAGGACGTGCGGGACGAGATCCGCTGGCCCGGCCTGAGCGTGCAGGAGCGGGAGCTGCGCCGCGCCGAGGAGACCCTGATGCGCCCGGACGTCCTGGCCCGCGTTGCCCCGGACGTCCTGGCCGAGCAGCCCGCCCCCGGTGTTTCGGATCGGTCCGAAAATCCTGCCTCGGCGGCGGCCTTGGCCGCGGCCGCCTTTTCGGACCGGTCCGAAAAGGCGGCCGTGCCGGCCGGGACCTCGGCACCGGTGATTACGGACCGGTCCGAATACCGGGCGCCCGCGCGGGTGCCGGCACCCGCCGCCACACCCGAGCAGCGGGCGCAGGCCTTCGAGGCGCTGCGCCGCGCCGCGTGCACCAACCCGAGCATCCGCTTCGGCGAGCCGGACCGCCTGGACGACCTGAGCCCGACGCTCGGTGAGGGCTGGCTGGCGGCCTCCTGGGACGACCCGCAGGCCGAGGACGTCCACCAGCTGCTCCACCGGGGCCAGCCGATCGGCTGGACCGCGCCGCTGCCGGACGGCCCATGGGGTCCGGCCGGGCACCTCGCCGCCGCATATCAGGGCGAGCAGGCCGCCGCGATCCTGACCGACAGCGCCAGCGGAGCCCGCACCCACCGCACCGTCGGCGACGCCCTGGACGCCCTCCAGCGCGCACACGCCACCCGGCTGAGCGCCGCGCAGGCGGCGGCCGGCGGGCCGCGCCTGGCCCTCAAGCGCCCGACCGGCTGGACCGTCCCCTCCGACCGCGGCCTGGGCATCCCGACCCGCTACGCGCTCGCCAACGGCCTGATCCACCTCATCTGGCCCGACCACCCAGGCGTCCAGGAACTGCAGCGCGACGACCGCGCAGTCGGCTGGATCGAGGAGTACGACGCCGGGCGCGGAACCTGGACCGCCCTGATCGACAGCAGCATCGTCGCCGACGCCGCCAGCGGCGAACCCCTGCTCTGCCCCGGCGCCAACGCGGCCCTCGCCCTGCTGCGCCGCGCGCTCGGGGAACAACTCACCCGCTGGTAGACCCCGCACCCGCACCGCATCCCGCACCGCACCGCGCGGTGCGCGCGCCGGCTCCTGCCAGCCGTCACCGCGCGTCGCGCGCTCGGATGCCGGCGGCGGCCCGCCCTCGCGATGGCCGGCGCCGCGCGCGGTCGGCGTTACGCGGGGCGCAGGTGCAGGAGGGTCTTCGCGGCCTGGCGCTGCTGGACGGTGCCCGGCTCCCCCACGTCCGCGAAGGTCTGCAGTGCGTCGATCACGTGGGCGACGGCGCCGGGGGCGCCGGCGAGTTCGGCGTCGATCGCTCCCACGAGCTGATGTGCGTGCGCGTCGATCGGGCGGCCGGGGCCGTCGATGCGGTACGACACCGTCCAGACGTCCGACGGCTCTGGCGGCGCCCCGGGGTCCGCGGGTGGCGCGGGCGCCCCCGGGGACTGCTGCTCGAATGCTCCGGCCAGGGCCCGGATGACGCTCTCCGCAGTCTCCTTCGTCCCGCCGTTCAGCCTGACCATCACGTATTCCCCCATGCTTCGTCCCTTTCCTCCCGGGTGGTCTCACCCTCAGGGACGCACGGATCGCACCCGGGGGCCGGATGGGCCCGGGAGGCATCGGTTCGGCGGGCCGCCGGGGCCGGAATGCCGCCGGGAGCGGAGTGAAGGAATGAGGAAGGGCCCCTGCCGGGCCCGGCCGTTCGACGGCCGTCCGGCAGGGGGCGGCGGCCCGGAGAACCCGGGGCGCCGGGTGCCGGCGGCGCCGGTCTACAGGCCGGGCACGGCGTTCTCCGAGCACGCCCTGGACGTCGTCGCCACCGCCGGCCTTCTCGCCCGCGCCGGCTTTGGGCACCTTCAGGCGTTCTCCACCGAGGTCGAGCACGCGATCCCGCACCGCCGCTCCCTGTTCACCGACCTCGTGCTGCGCGACCCCGGCGCCGACGTGCCGGTGCCCCTGGTCGAGCTCGACCGGGAGAACGAAGGCGTCGGCACGCTCGTGGAGAAGCTCACCTCCTACCGCACCTGGTGCGAGCTCCCGGCCAAGGGCACGACGAAGGCCGAGTTCGAGGCCTCGCTGCGCCGTCCCTGGGGCCGGACGCACGACCTGCGGCTGTGGCCGACCATCTACCCGCCGACCGGCCACGAAGGCCTGCCGCCGGTCGTCCTGGTCCTGGAAGCCGGCCGCAAGCGCCCCCGCCGCCCCGGTGCGGGGCCGCTCACCCCGGAGCAGAGGAAGGAGAAGGCCAAGACCGACCACCGGCGGCTGATGCGCCGCCTCCAGGAGGTGGAGGCCGCCTCCAAGGCGTCCTGGTACGCGCCCGCGTACGGCGGCGACGCCGTCCACGCGGGCCAGCCGGCCCGGTGATCGAGCAGTTCCACCCGCCCGGCGACCGGCGCCGCCCTGAGCCGCCGTCACACCATCGAGCGGACTTCGCGGCCCGGCGCGCGGGAAGACTGGCTGCGTGACCGACACCAAGCTGTTCCAGCCCGGCACCACCGCGATCCGCCGCGACGTCCACGCCGGCCGGGTGTGGACCGCGATGCCCAGCGGGTGATCGCCGACACCGGCCACGTGCTGACGCTGGCGTACTGGCCGGGGATCGAGAGCCTGGCACCGACGACCTGGATCACCGCGACGCGCAACCAGGACGACACCACCCGCAAGCAGGGCCTTCAGGACCTCGCGGCCGGCACCTGGACCCTCGGCCGTTACCGGTGGGAGGGCACGGAGCTCCTGTCGCACTTCCTGGCCGGCGAGTGGTTCTCGGTGCACTGCTTCCAGGACGCGGTCACCAAGGAACCGCTGCGCTGGTACGTGAACTTCGAACACCCCTACCGACGCCGGCCCGGCGTCGGCATCGACACCCTGGACCTGTGCCTGGACCTGGTCATCGCCCCCGACCTGTCCACGCACCGCTGGAAGGACCAGGAGGAGTACGCCCAGGCGCGCCGCCTCGGCGTGGTCGACGACTACACGCACCGGCAGGTCGAGCGAGCCCACGGGCGGGCGATCACCATGCTGGACGACCGCTCCGGCCCGTTCGCCGGCGGCTGGCCCACCTGGGCACCGGATACGGCCTGGCCGCTACCCGAGCAGCCCGATGACGCGGACGACCCGGCCCGCTGACCCCGTACCGGCCATGACGGACGGCACCACGGACAACCCGGTCCGAGCGCGGGTGTGCGGTCCTGCTCCACGACGCCCACTTCTGCCTGATCCGCCGCCAGCGGGAGGCCGGCCTCCCGCACTCGCTGCCTGGCGGCCTGGTCGAGGACGGCGAAGAGCCGATCGCCGCGCTGCGCCGGGAGCGCCTCGAGGAGCTCGGCTTCGACCTGGCGGTGCTGCCCGCCCCGCCGGTACTTCGTTTCGTCCAGGACCAGCAGACCGAGCGGCCGCGCGAGGCGGAGCCGTTCAGGCGCCGGCACCTGGTCTTCACCGCCCACCTGCCCGACCACCTGGTGGAGGCCGTTGCCCAGACCGAGCAGGACGACCCAGGCCAGGCGCCGGTGTGGGTGCCGGCTGCCGCCGCGGCCGGCCTCCACCTGTACCCGAACGTCGGCGCTGCCCTCGGCCAACCGGTCTGGCCCGACACTGCCGAGACCGGCTGGCCGCTGTTGCTCCCGGCGATGACCGCCACGTCCTACCAGCGGCGCTGACCTTCCCCGGCAGGGCCCCGGTGACTGTGCACCCTGTCGGCTCTGCCGGTCAGCACTCGCGCAGCCCGGGGGCCGGGTCTTGGGCGGTGTTGACGTCGACGGCGGGTACGTTGCCCCAGGCGCCGTTGTCGAGCTGGGTCCAGTACCAGATGTCGTTGCCGCCCGGGTGCGGGTCGCCGTGGCCCCAGCAAGCGAACCAGCTGAAGGTGCCGACGAGGGTGCCGCGGGTCGCCGAGCGGTAGGAGCGGTCCGCGTAGCCCTTGGCTCCGGCCTTGTTGCCGCAGTAGAGCCGGCCGTCGGAACGGACACCGCATTCGGCGGCTGACGCTGGGAAGCCGATCGCGGCCAGGCCGGCCGTCAGCGCGCTGGCCATGACCAGGACGGTGATCTTCCTGCGCACGTTCACGTGTACTCCTTGGTTGGTGGGCGCGTTCGCGCCGTCGTGGTCCTACGGGAGTGAGCGGGGAATCTCGGCTTCGCCGCCGAGTTCGACGGCGGCCAGGACGGCCGTGTGGAAGTCCTCCAGTCCGCCGTCGGGGACCGAAGCCGGGCTGCCGGTCAGGGCGTACCACTCGTCGGCGCCGGTGTACTGGATGGCAACGTCGACGAGATGGTCAGAGCGGCGGGTGCTACGTACGGTCAAGTCGCCGGTGATGACGCCGACCTCAACGGTCATCGCACCGCCAGGACCGGCGGTGACCTCGTCCTCGCACACGGCGGGCTCCGGGGCGGCCATCAGCTGTCGCACGTGTCGAGCATCTCGACCAGCGCTGCCTGCTCCGCCTCGGTGACGGTCAGCTCGTAGACGTGCTTCACGTCGATCCATGCCCGCGAGTACGTGCACCAGTAGGACCGCAGCGGGGGCTTCCACAGGTCCGGGGTCTGGTCGCCCTTGGACCGGTTGGAGGCCGCGGACACCGCGATCAGCTGCGAGTGCTCCAGGTCGTTGGCGAAGGCCTTGCGCCGGTCGGTGGTCCACTGATCGGCCCCGGCCCGCCAGGCGGCGGCCAACGGGACCATATGGTCGACATCGATCTGGCCTGCGGCGGTGAGGGTCTTACCGTCGTACTCGCTGAACCAAGTACCGGACACGGCACGGCACTGGGCATCCTGAGAGACATCCTGCCCGTCACGCTTCAGGACAACCTCACGGGTGTCGCAGTTGTCGCCCTGCTGGACCCAATGCGGGAACCTCGCCCGGCTGTAGCCGGTCATCGCGTGCGGGGACTCGACCTTCAAATCGCCGAGCTCACTACGGGCGACATCGGCGGGCGGCGGCTCGGGCAGCGCCCGGTGCTGCGCCAGCGGAGCCCGGACACCTGCGACCGGCGCTGCAGCGGCCGGCGCGGCAGCGGGGACAAGAACGGCGGACAGGCCGACAA
The DNA here is from genome assembly GCF_040655255.1 of Kitasatospora sp. NPDC050463. Classification (NCBI taxonomy): domain Bacteria; kingdom Bacillati; phylum Actinomycetota; class Actinomycetes; order Kitasatosporales; family Streptomycetaceae; genus Kitasatospora; species Kitasatospora sp. NPDC050463. The sequence goes on along the minus strand of NZ_JBFAJO010000096.1, from coordinate 14,887 downwards.
GGGCGGTAGCAACGCGGAGCCACCCGCGAGAAGTGATCATGCGTCAAGAGATAGCGCTGCTCTGTCTACGAAGCGCTGATCGTCACCCGTGCGAGGGCGTGCCAAGAGCCACGGCTGACCCGCTCGTCACCGTGCCGCTGTCGACGGCTGGCTGCGCGACGTCGACCGATCGGCGTTGTTCGCTGAACGACGCGGGCACGGCGTCCGACCCGAGCATGATGGCCGAGCAGTGCCTGGGAGCCGTGCCGTACTTGGCGCTCACGGTGGCCCTGGCATCCGCTGACCTTGACTGAGCGACTGGCCAGGTAACGCGAAAGGTGTGGCCATCAACCCCGCAACGGCGCCGTGCTGTGCCGGGACACGGCAGGTGTCACTGATCGGTGAGCACGACCTGGTGTTCACCGGCGCGCGGGCCATGGTTGTTGTCACCAGCGGGACGGGCTACTTGTCACCGACACCGCTGCGGCTGGCACGGGCACTGCGAGCAGAGCTGGGCACCTGCTTGGCGCGGTCGGTCGCCACGACCCTTGCGGGCCGGTCAGCCGACGGTTAGCTGGATCTGGTCGACAGACGGCAGGGAGGACGGCATCTCGTCGGTGACCCAGGCGTACTCCAGCGCCGACAGGGTCATGCCGCCTTCGGCCCACACCAGCAGTTCGCCGATGTATTCGCCGGAACGGTCGTGGATGGGAGCGTTGACCGGTAGAGGTGTGGACGCCAGGGCGGGATCCTGAACCAGCCCGCGCACCCGAAGGTCGACGCTCACCGACTTGGCTCCCCAGGTGGCTATTACCTCGGTCCGGTCGAGTTGGCTGCGCAGCGCCGCAGCGCCGACGAAGTCGACCGAGAGGATGTGTTCGAGCACTGCTCGCTCGGAGGCGTTCAGCGGACGAGGTTCGATGGGCACGACAGACATGCGCTCATCTTCGTGGTTCGCCGCCGTTTGTGGTGACAGTCGTCGTGGCCGGGTGACAACTACCGTGGCCCGGCATACGTGCGCGGGTCGCCTCCTCGTGCTGGCCCTTGTCCTCGACCTATGCCAGTACCTCTGGAAGACTTCCGTGTGGGCCGTATGGGCGCGGGCGAGAGAGAAAGCGCTTCAAGGCGGAGACCCGCTGAAGGTCGTCGATGACCTAGAGGTTGGCGGGGCTCCGGACTGGTTCAATCGCCCCACGTGGACCATCTTCACGCTGAAGATGGTCGCACTGGTGGCTGCCTACGTTGTGATCGCCATCGATCTTGCAGATCGCATCAAGCTCTCGTAGGAGTCGAGTCGGTTCGGTCTCCGCGCCCGGCTGATCGGGCACCTGCTCAGTACACGGGTTCAGCCGAGAACGATGGTCGGGGATGTCCACCTCTGCTCCGAGGAGCCGGACTCAACGTAGGAAACTGCCTGCACGGCATGCCCTGAATCCGTGGACTGCCTCTCCATGGTCCTGCTGAAGCACACCGAGCGGCCTTGCCTGGGGCGGTTCCTGGTGGACCATTACGCGGCACGACAACGACGGGGACGGCTGGCGCGAGTATGACGACGCGGTGCCGGTCGTCGCGACCACCCTGGAGCTGCTGACCGAGCACGGTCCCCTCGGCCCCGTCTGGTGGCGCTACGACCGTGAAGGCCGGCACTCCCTGCTGGACGCGCTGGAGAACCCGGACACCCGCGCTGCGTACGACGAGCGCCAGAAGGCCCGGGAGAAGAAGGCCGAGCAGGCCCACCGCGAGCTGATGCAGACCCTGGCCTGCACCGACTGCGGCAACGTGCCGAAGCAGCCGAGCGGCTGGGAGTACGGCCCCGAGGGACAGAAGGAGTGGACCCGCCGCCCGGGCGGCCGCTGCTGGCCCTGTCACGAGAAGCACCAGCAGCGGCAGCAGGAGGAGGAGCGGGAGGCCAGGGCCCAGGCCCGGCTGGAGGCGGCCCGCGCGGCGAACGCCGGGCTGCGCCCGTGCTGGACGTGTCGGGGATCGATCGGCGGGGCGGAGGGCTCGGTGCTTGTGAATTCTGGGCTCTGCAGCGAGGCCGGGGTGGCCTGTGACCAGCTCATTTCGTGAGTCCGGTGGGAACCGTCCGGCCTCGCCGTTGAGGCTTGAAGGCTGGTGTTCCCGGTCGGGCCTTCCTCTACGAGGGAGGCCCGACCGGCCCTGACCTGCCAACTTCGTTGGTGCACGGGATTCGCGTGAGCGTCCCGGGAATCCCAACGGCACCAGCCGCTACGCCCACTCGACGCCGTGTTCGGCGAGCTGTGCGAGCGGGCCCGGGGTGAGCTTTGCCCGGCGGGCCTTCTGGTTGTTGAGCCAGGTGCCCAGGGCGAAGTGCGACACCACCACCTGCTCCTCACCGCCCGGCCCGGCCTCCACGGCCTCCACCGGCTCCTTGTGCGGGCGCTTGACCACCGCGTGGCCCTCCCGCTCCACGAGCGCCGCGAGCGCCGCCAGACCCTGCGCGAACCGGTCCTTGCGGGAGAGCGCCGGCTTCGCTTCGGCTGCCGCCTTCGCGGCCACCAGCTCGGTGTCGGCCTCGATCCCGATCGCCGACAGCAGGTCCCGCTGGTCCTCCTCCAGGCCGGGCCAGCCGGCCCGCTGCGCCTGCACCCACCGGCCGAGCTGCTCGCCCTCGAACACTGTGTCCGGTGGCAGCTGTGGCCAGTCGACCCGCCCGTCGGAGTCGAGCCACCACGACCTGGCGACCGCGTACGCACGCTGCCAGATGATCGGCGACACCGGGCACCACCACGGGGCGATCTCCTCCAACGCTCGCCGCCGCTCCGGCGCCAGCGACAACGTGATCTTCCTGGGCGAGTCCGGATGTCCGCCCCGTCCGACCGATGCAGAGGCGGCTGCCAGGGTCCGGTTAGATCTGGGAGGATCTGCTGGTCATCGTCCTGGCCAGCTACCTGTCCTGGGGGTTCCTGTGTCGGTCCCAGTTCGCGCCGCAGTCCCGCTCTGTGTTGTCCTGCTTCTCGGGACGGTGGGTTGCTCGCCTTCGAAGGGCGCGCCGGGCGCGGATGGCCGGGCGGTCGCGCCACCGGTCAGCACAGGGGCGATTCCTGTGGGGGCGGGTCCTCAGGCCTCGTACAGCGTTCAGCCGCAGCCCGCCGCCGGTAGCTGCCACTACCGGTATACCGCCAACAAGCAGCCCTTGCCGGATTCGACCTGCACGCCGGGAGCCACCAGCCCGGCGGTGACGCAGGCGACGATCGGCTCCACGATCTGCAAGCCGGGTGGTTACACCTCCACGATCCGGCCCCCGGTGTCCATCACGGGCAAGGAGAAGTCCGAGAACGCGCGGTCGTATGGCTACAGCGGGCCGATGGGCGACGCTGAGTACGACCACCTGATCAGTCTGCACAACGACCCGCGCAACCTCTGGGTCGAGCCGCCCTCTCCGGACCACGTCCCGGGTAAAGGCCCGAATAACCCCAAGGACGCGATCGAGACACACCTGCACACCGCGATCTGCAAGAACCAGATCAGCCTCGCCGCAGCACAGCAGGCTATCGCGAACGACTGGACGACTGCGGAAAGCAAGCTCGGCATCCGCACCGATACCGCGGAGCCGGTCGAGTCCGACTGAACCGCGCTCACCGCCGAGACGGACAGCCGCTGACCGCGGAGCCGTACAACCCTGGCGTCCCCGGCCCCACCCGGCCGGGGAACGGCCCGGCCGGGCGTCGTCGTTACTGACTTCGGCTCGTCTGGTGAGCTTTCCCGAAGTCCGTGATGGGCTTGGTGCGGCGGTTGTCTTCGGTGGTGTGTGCCTCACGGTGTGGGAGCTGATCAACCCCGAGGCACGCGACGTCAACCACGCCGCCGCACACTGGAAGGGAAGCACTGAACCAGTTCTCCCTCTTCTTCGAGGACCGGCTCAGCATCCGATGACCACTTACACAAGAACGCTTGCACGCCGCAGCCTCAGGGCCAGGGCCTTGAGGCTACGGAGGCACGGGGAGCGGTCAGTTGGTCCAGAAAGGCGGGAGGTTCTGGTAGGTGGGGTGATCGGCGATCGGGCCGTCGAAGGCGAGCCTGTTGCCGTTCGTGGTGTCAATGACGACCAGGCGGGGGCCCTTGAAGAGGCGGTAGTCGGAAGGGCCGAACCAGGTCGTCGCGTCGATGCCCTGCTTGAACTCCGCCGGGATGTGCTGGTAGGTGGGGTGATCGGCGATAAGGCCGTCGAAGGTGATGCGGTTGCCGTTCTGGGTGTCGATGACGACCAGGCGGGGGCCCTTGAAGAGGCGGTAGTCGGAACGGCCGATCAGTGTGGTGGCGTCGATGCCCTGCTTGAAGTCCTCGGGAATGTTCTTGTAGGTGTCGTGATCGGCGATCTTCCCGTCGAAGGCGAGCCTGTTGCCGTTCGTGGTGTCGATGACGACCAGGCGGGGGCCCTTGAAGAGGCGGTAGTCGGAAGGGCCGAACCAGGTCGTCGCGTCGATGCCCTGCTTGAACTCCGCCGGGATGTGCTGGTAGGTGGGGTGATCGGCGATAAGGCCGTCGAAGGTGATGCGGTTGCCGTTCTGGGTGTCGATGACAGCCAGGCGGGGGCCCTTGAAGAGGCGGTAGTCGGAACGGCTGATCAGTGTGGTGGCGTCCATGTTCTTCTCCTCGTTGCGGCTTCCATAGCCCCCTGCGGGCAGAACAGGGCCCGCACACCACCGTCCCAAATGCTATCGAAACGCTAATAACGGACAAGCGCGTTCGGTAGCCCACCAAACGGCCAGAGTCATACCCGTTCGGGTCTGTCTTGCCGGTCGGTACCCGGTCGTGTCCCGCGTGGTGGTGGAATCTCCGCGTGCTGACGTTCCGGCGGAGCGAGGTTCCTGGGCCGGGGCTCGCGGGGCGACCCGCTGCCGTTCTCGGCGCAGGTGGCGGCGAGGGGAACGTCCCGTCGATCGAGGGCTCGCAAGGGCCGGACAGCGGCTGTCGAGTCGCTGACCAGGGCCTACTCCAAGATCGCTGCTACACCACTCGGCGGGACGCCATCTGCTGGTGGGCGCGGCCTGGCCTGACCGGCTGCCGTTTCGACGCTGTGCCGGGCCGGGACCGCCCCCACTCTTCCGAGCTTTCGGCGTGGTTGAGGTGGTCACCGCTTCGGGGGAGGCGTCGGCTGCGGTCTGTCCGCATCCCTGATTCCTCCGTTCGGCTGCCCGCTGAATGGGTGACGTAGCGTCAGTCTCCTCACCTATGGTCATGGAGAGCATGCGTTGAGTGATCAAGGGAAGGTGCAGAGGTGAAGGGTGACGCTGTTCTCGCTGAGTTGTGTGAGCGCTTGCCGGTCCTGGCCGCCGAGTACGGCCTGCACATGGTTCCAGCAGTACCGGAGGACCACCCCGGTCGCGCCAATGTGGACGGTGAGGCGATGACGGCGGATGAGTTCTGCCGCCTCGCCCAGGCGGCCGGCGCCCGGGTGCTGTTCCACTGCACGACCACCTTCGACGCCGATGCCTTCCTGGACGGCGCCTTCCCCGAGGACGACGACGAAGCCCTTCCGGGGCCCGAAACCGCCACCATGGCGGCGATCGAACAGGTAAGGCGTCGAGCCAGGCGCCACGACGGCCAGATCGCGGACGTGCAGCTGTGCGTCGTCCTGGACGGCGTCGCCGTGTTCTGGTCACGCCTTGCCTCCTGGGGAGCGAAGCTCGTGGACGACGCCGAAAAGGCCCAGGACGAAAAGAACAACATGGTCGAGCAGATCCGTACGAGCCAAGCGAAGGACGAACAGGCGGAGATCACGCGCATCTCGCGACAACTGCAGGACGACCCGTCCTTCCGCGAGGCCAAGGACCCCCAGGCCCGGCGCCGCGCAGCCGACCGGCTGGTGCCACGTCCGGACGAACAGGACTACGAGGCGCACCGGATCCGGACGCGGGCGATCCACGAGGCCATCAGCGCCCTCCAAGAAGCCGCGGACGCCATCTTCGCGGAGTACATGACCCAGGTGCCCCAGCTCGCCGACGAAGTCCTCGCCAGCGGTGCTCTCGACGGGGCCCGCACGATCCCGGCCCGAAAGATCCACCTCAAGGAATTCCTCCGGAAGCGCTCCGGAGGCCACACCCCGCCAGCCGACCTGATCACCCTGATGATGGAGCTACCCCAGCTGCGCAACCCCTCCAGCGCCGGTGCTCTCCCCGCTGCTCGGCAGCCAGAGGAGACGCTCTTCCGCATGGAACAGAGCTGACCTGGCCCCCGTCTCGCGATCGGTGACACCTCTTCCCACGCGATAGCCGTGGGAAGAGGCCACGGTTCCACCGGCAACCCGGCCGCCGCCGCGCCGCGCTGAAGTGGGTGTGGCTGTTCGGCGGGGGGTCGGCTCGTGGTTCGGTACGCGGGCCGGTTCCGGGTTCGGTCCGCGGTGCGGTTCGGCCACCGGCCCCCGTCTCCGCTTGTCACCGTTTGCGCTGCTCATCGGGGGTGACGGGTTGTACTCACCACTTCGACTTACCTTCCTGGGCCCCTGCCTGGTGGTGGTTGGTGGGTTGGGGCGTTGGTCGGTGTGGCCGGCGCTGCGCTGTGCTTTTTGTTCTCGCGTCCGGCTGGTGCCGGCCGCTCGCGTGGGTCGGGTGGGCGGCGGTTCCGTGGCTGTCAGGCGGGTTCTGGAGGAGGGGCTGATCGACGCCGACACCGCCGCCCTGGGCTGCCGCAGTCCGCGCCCGGCCAGCCGCCGGCGAACATCCGGCCGAACACTTTTCCGGACTAAGGAATTCGTTGAGAAGCGCCGGACACCTGTTGCGGCGGCACCGGATCCTGGGATGCTCGGGCTCATGCGCGTGAACTTCGACGGAATAACCCCAGTGCCGCGGATGCTGCTGCTCAGCGAGTTCCTGCTCCACTCCGACTTCCATGTCGGATTGGACGAGCCGGTGTTCGTCGCGGCGGGTGACCGGGTCTCGTACGAGGATGGCGATGTCGTGGTGACTCGCTCGACCGGTGAGCGACGAAGGCACCCGGCCCGCAACAGCTACTGGATCTGTCGCTGAGACTCAGCACTCAGGACGCGCGGCAGGTGGACGTGGAGGTGCTCCACCTCGACCTGGCGGCCGCGGCTCCGAAGCCCTCGGGCGAGGATTTCGGTGAGTCCGCATGCCCTGTGGCGCCCTCCCGCGCAGCCGATCGCGATGGTGCGCGGGCCTGCGGGGAGCATCGCGTAGGCGACCAGGTTGTCGATCAACTCCGGAGCGCCGGGGGTGTTCAGGACGATCTGTTGGACGCGGGGATGGAACCCATCGAGGTCGAGGATGCCGCGGGCGGCTGCCGGGTCCCGGAGCCGCTCGCGGACGTCTTCGACGCGGTCAGCAGTCGGCGGAGGGCCGCCGTTGAGGTGGAGGAAGCCGAACGAGATCAGGCGGATCGGATGCATGGCCGGGGTCTCCTGTTTCTGGTGCGAGTGGTGGCGCGGCGTCGGCAAAGAGGGGCATGCCGAGGTCGACCAGTTGGGGCCGACCATCGGATGGGGCGCGATTGAGCGCGCCGAGCTTGGCCATCGCGGCGTCCAGGCTGACCTGGAGTCCTTCGACTTCACCGAGCCAGCCGTTGGCGCGGGCCTCGCGGATGCGTTCGCGCAGGTTCTGGATGATCTCGATAAGACGGGGGCGCTCCCTCATCAATCGGATGCGCAACGTCTACCGACTACGCCAAGCGGGGGATGCGCCCGCTCCCGGCGTGTCCTGCGGTAGTCCGGTCAACAGCTCAACCGCGACAAGGTCGCGTTCGCGAACTTCACCGAGTACGGTTCTCTTTCTCGCGATGGTGGATACCGTGGTTGCATTACCCCCGGGCCCAGTCCACCGGGGGCTGGATGGAGAGCGTGATGACGTCGAACCAGAGCGGCCGCGTTCCGCTCGACAGCGAGGCGGCCGACTCGCTGCGCGCCCAGGCCCAAGAGGAGCGCGGCAAGGCGGAAGAGCTGGCCGCGTTCCTGGAGGACGTCGCCGAGAACGGCCTGCCCGACCCCGAGACGTGCACGCCGTGGGTGGAGTTGCGTGATCGCCGCCTCGCGGAGCTGGAAAGCGGGCACACTGAGCAGCGTGTCGCCTGAATCCCCGCACCGCGCCGACGTCGCCTTCTCCGACCTCGCGGCCCGCCAGTTCGAGAAGCTGACCGCAGCCCAGATCCACCGCCTCGACCGTGCCCTGGTCGCGATCTCGGTCCGCCCCGACCTCGGCCACCCACTGCGCGGCGGACAACTGCGCGACTACCGCGACGACATCGACGGCGTGCGGGTGATCTACCACGTCACGGCGCTCCACACGATCGTTATCTCGGGTCAAAGCGGCTGCGTTGCAGGTCAGAGCCTTTCTGCAGCTTGAGGGACGTAAGGGACGTTCTCGTAGGGGTAGATCACGGCCATGGTTCATCGTCGGGCGTCGGCGGATAGAGGTCCAACACGATGTCGAGGCCGAGTAGTCCGATTTCCTTGAGAAGACGAGCGGGGATTGCGCATCCTCCCTGGCCGTTTTCGCTGCCGAAGCCGAGGAAGATCTCCAGCTCGCAGTCGGCTGCGAGAAGCGCGAGTGCCTCTTCGCGCCCTTTGAGCTTCCTGACCAGCGCTGCTGCGTGCTCATCGAGCCAGCGGTCATTGCCCAGGCCGCTCTTGAGGATCCAGGTGGAGTACTCGTGCTGGAAGGTGTCCGTGCAGGGAATGGCGAGATGTCCGTGCTCGTAGTGATCATCTGGGACGAGGCCGATTGCCACTGTGATCTGGTCAGCGGTGAGCGTGCGGCTCGTAATCCGCAGTGATCCGGCCGACCATTTCGAGTCCGGCATCGGTGGTTGCGTTGTCAGTTCGTCTGGCACGGCCTCACGATGGCAGGCCGCGATCGCGTGGACCAGCGACTTCTTCGACTCGGGAGTCGCCGTGGGGTCGTGTCACGGCTCCTGGTGTCCACCTGCGCGGAGTCTGGCGGCGGCTTGGGCGGGGGTGTCGTAGTAGCCGGGGCGGGCCAGGAGGACCGAGCTGAAGTAGTAGCCCTGCTCTTCGTCGGGTGCGTCGTCGGCCTCGAAGGGGCGCCAGAAGCTGAGGAGGAGGTCGGGTGCGACGAAGGAGGCCGGGTCGTCATCGGCCTCGGTGACCGTCGTGAGCTCGCGCATCCGCGTGACCACCACTGCGGCGGACAGGCCGAAGACGTCGACACCGCGGAATCGGACGGTGTCCTGGTCGTCGGCGGGTCGGCCGAGCTCGACCGCTTCGAGCTCGCCGCGCGAGCAGTGAATGCTGATCATCAGGCCACTGGGGCGGAAGACGAACCTGCCGGGCTGGTCCGATTCCGAGATCGCGGACGGGTCGCGGAACGAGATGAGTGCCTGGTCAGCCGCCTGGCGCGGCATGCCGATGACCAAGGCGCCGACGCCCGTGGGCGGTGCGAGTTCAAATTCCATGCGCGAATGATTCCAGAGGCTTGATCGTCGTGGTCGGGCGCTGCCAGGACGCGGTTCAGTTCTGCTCGCGCATCATGCGCCTGAGGCCGGTCCTGGCCCCGGCGAGATCGTCTTCCAGCGCTCGGACCCGGTCGTTGAGGATTCTGTTCTCGCTCTGGGCTTCACGGGCCTCGGCGGCCAGGCGGTGGTTCTCCTGGGTGAGCTCGTCGAGGCGTTCTCGCAGATCGTGGCCGCCGAGGTGGTCCAGCTCTCGGCCGAGCTGGAGTCTCATGCCCTCGCGAAGGCCGTGAACTTCTTCGCGGAGCCGGCGGATCTCCTCGCGGGCCAGGAGGAGGTCGGTGCGGGTGCTGGTGGGGCTGACGATCCGGCCGGAGTCCAGGTCCCGGGCAGATGCCTTCTCCTGCTGCTTGCGTGCCTGCTCGATGTGCTCGCGGACGCCGGGTGCGTAGGCGAGCCAGGTGGACACTGCGGCCCTTTTGGCGACGGCGGCGAAGGTGACGGGCTCGCCCTCCTGGAGCATGGTGTCGACGGTGCTCAGGACGCGTCCGCGCTTGTCGAGGCTGTCGCGTTGCCGGGTGGCCCGCAGGACGTCTGCAGGGGTTGTTGAGGGGCTTTCAGCGGGCATCGTCGTCCTTGGCTGGGCGGATCACCGTCAGGGGCAGGAGCCTGTGCTCCTGGGTCGCGCGGACCTTGCGCAGGACCGCGCTGGCGTCCTCGACTTCCGACCGCTCCTCATCGGTCATGTTGCCGAGTTGCTCGCGCATGTTGTCGAGGATTCCGGTGAAGGCGGTGATCTGGTCGGTGAGGTTGCGGATCACGAAGTCGTCCGTGTCCATGGCCCTGGCGGTCTCGCGGTCGGCGCGGAGCGCGTTGAGGTGTTCCTCGATCGCCAGTAGGTAGGACGGGTCGGGCCGGTAGAAACCGCAGCCGGCGCATTGGAACCGCAGGGGGCAGCTCTTGCCGCCGGCCTTGATGTTGGACGGCTCGGTGCAGTTACCGAAGGGGACCGCGACCGAGCGGGCCTCGTAGGCCAGGTCGGTGGCGAAGGGCGCCGGGCGGCCGGCGCGGTCCACCACGTGCAGGCGCATGGTCTGGACGGCCTCGCGCTTGCGCTTCATCGAGACGTTGAAGTAACCCATGGTGGTGACGATGGATCGGTGATCCATCAGCTCTTTCAGGACGTCGACGGCCACTCCGGCGTCGGCGTGCCGTTGCGCGTAGGAGTGACGAAACGCGTAGGGGAAGATCAGCGCGCGGTCGAACGGCAGGCGGTTCCCGGAGTGGTCGAGCTGGTCGCTGACGAGCCGGGGGATGGCTCTGATCCACTCGCGCAGGTAGGTGCCCAGGTAGCCGGGTTCCATGTGCGGGACGCCGCTGCGGTGGGTGATCGCGGGGAACAGGTAGTCCTTGCCGGTGACCGCTGCCGGGATGAGCTCGCGGCGGGCCTGCCAGCGGCGGATCGCCTCCGCTGTCTCGCTGGCGATGGGCAGTTTGCGGCCGTAGCGGCGCTTCTTGTGGTTGTCCCAGATGAGCACGTCGCCGTCGTCGGTGACTTCCAGGCAGTTCCGCCGCAGGCTGGTGACCTCGACCGGCCGGCGGCCGGTGTCCCGCAGGACGGTGTAGGCGGTGGCGAGCATCAGGTGGATGTCCCCGGCGGCCAGGTCGCCGTAGGTGACGCCCGCGCCGATGTCGGCCAGGTTCGCGTCGAGCTGGGCGATGACCGGTTCGGGGATGGCCTGGCCGGCCTCGTCCTCGGTCGTCTCGTCGGGCGGGACCGTCATCGAGGGGTGGCGCATGAAGCTGGCGGGAAGTTCGGGCAGCAGGTCGGCGGTGCGGCCGAAGTCCAGGATCGAGTTGAAGATGCTGAAGAAGGTGCTCCGGCCGTGGCGGTTCAGCAGTTCGCCGTCGGCGCGGCGAAGGTTGCACATCGCCGTGAACACGGCCTGCATGTCGACGTAGCGCAGGTCGGCCAGGGCCTGGCCGCCGCCGGGCCGCGCGTGCAGGGCGTCGGAGGCGATCAGGCAGGCCCGCAGCATGCGCACGAAGTCGCTGTTCTCGGGGGTCATGACCTCGACCCAGCGCTTCAGGAGCTCACGCAGCCAGATCTGGCGGATCGCGGTGAGGTCGACGGTGGCGCTCTGCTCGCGGCGGCCGGTGCGGGTGCGTGACCGCAGTCCCACCTTGGCTAGGTCCCAGATATCCGCCTGGGTGGGGGCGAGGCCGCGGAACTCCAGCGTTGCGGCGCGGACGGCCCGCAGGATCTCGCGGAAGTGGGCGACGCAGTTGTTGCCGCGCTTGTGCATCTCGGCTGCCGTGGTGGTGGCGTCGAGGGTGAGCATGCTGGCGTGTCCGGCCAGGCCGCGGATCATGTGCCGGACCGCGGTGGGCTCGATCACGCCGCCGCGCTCGGTTCGCTTCTGCAGGCCGTAGCGGACCTCCCAGCGGACCGTCTCGTCCAGGCTGAGCAGGGAGAACTGGTTCGTCCGCTGGAACGGCGCGGCTGCTTCGACCCACCCGGCTTGGCCGAGCGCCGTGTTTCCGGCCCGCCGGTCGCGTTCCCAAAGCTGTCGGTGCGAGGCGCAGAGCAGAGCGACGCTCCGCTGCATGCTGCACCCGCGAACCGCGCAGGTGGGGCGGGATTCAAGGGGCTCGACACCGGAGGTGACGATCCATTCGTCCCTGTCCGTCTCGGGCCCGGCCGTGCGTCGCCACCGGCTGTAGTGCGTGCGGCATAGGTCTTGGCTGTGGATCGGGCGAGCGCAGCGCCGGTCGCCGCTCGCGACTGTGCAGGGGTCGCGCTCGTCGCCCCAGCGGGTGCGGATGCGGACCGGGCGCCGGTAGGTCTCGATGAACTCGTCGCGCGGCAGGTCGCTGGCGGCGTGGGCATCGACGCAGTGTTTGCAGAGCACCGTCCCGGCGGGGACCAGCGTCCAGCAGCTGCGTGTGTTGCACTGGGTGGTGCCGGTGAGCGGGTTGCTGGCGTCGCCGTTGAAGAACCAGGCCCCAGCGTCCCACTCGCCGGGCCGCCAATCGGGGTCCGTGTGCTCTGCCAGCCAGCGGCGCCAGTTGGTCAGGTCGACCGCCGGGATGGCGGGGAAGTCCTCGACGACGGGATAGGCGGCCCGGTGGGCCTTCTGAGCTGCCATCAGCCCTTCACCGCCACGAGTTCGACGGCCGCCCGCAGGTCCTCACCGGTCGGGTGAAGGTAGGGGGCGAGCGAGGCGGGCGAGACATGCCCGAGCAGTTCCCGGACCACGTCGACGGGCACTCCTGCGCGAATCCAGGCGGTGGCGGCCCCGTGGCGGGCCATGTGGGGGCGGGCTGTGATGCCGGCCGCCCGCCCGAGGCGGTCGAACAGCTCCTTCGCCGAGGAGTACTTCATCGGGTGCCCGAGCGGGGCTTGGAAGAGGTTCACGAACACCATGTCGCAGCCCGCCGCCTCGGGAACGGCATCGCGTTCGTACTGGTAGTCGGTGTAGTGGGCGGCCACGTTGGGGACCACGGGGACGGTGCGTGGGTAGCGTGACTTGGCCAGGGCGCCGTTGGCGTTGTCGCTGCGGCGGCGGACGTGGATGTGGGGCCCAGGCTGGCGGCAGCCCAGGGCCTGGGAGTCGGCCAGGAAGTGCATGTCCTCGCGGCGCAGGCCCAGTGCCTCACCGATGCGGATGCCGGTGCAGCCCAGCAGCGCGATCAAGAACTTGTCCCGTGCGTGGGAGGCCAGGCCGACCAGGGTCTCGATGTCCTGTGGTCGCAGGCTCTCCACCGGGTCCTCACCGACCGCGAACTTGATCATCTTTGCTTTGACCCGCCGGTACTGGCCGTTTTCTCCCGTCTCGAAGCCGGGCGGGAGCCAGTGCAGGTACTTCGGGGTCGACATCCGTTCGACCAGGACCGGGTCGATCCACTCTTCCCGGGCGGCGAAGCGGAAGAACTCGCAGACTGCGGTCATCACCGCGTTCGCGGTCTTCTGGGTGCGGAAGCGCGGCGTGGTCGACGAAGCACCGCGCTCGGGCAGCGGGACGTCGACCAGCCAGCGCAGGAACCGGGCCAGGTCCAGCATCCCGGTCCGGCGCCAGTCGAGTCCTTCGACGTCGCACCAGGTCAGGTAGAGCGCGACGCGGGTCGCATAGGCGCGCTCGGTGTTGACCGAGCGCCCGAGTGTTCGAAGGCTCGCCAGGAACAGGCAGCCCTCCTTGTGGAGGCGGTACTGCGAATCCACCACCGCCCATGAACGCTGACCGGTCGGCGAGGCGGCTCGCTCTGCATGAAAGATCACGATCCGACGCTACGATCCGTGCCTCACGACCTGCGGATATTACTCCGTCACGCGTCAGGGTGATCTTCGTACTCACATACCTAACGGCAAATCAGAACCCGAGATAACCATCGTGATCGTCGGCTACGTCGAGGTCTAGGTTCTGTCCGGCGGATCTTGACAGGTCGCACCGCAGTACGCTGGGGCGGTGCTGCTCCCCACCGTCCCGCGCACCCGCCTGCGTTCCGCCGATCAGCCAGCTATCGACACGCCATTTGGCCCGCTGACCTTCACCACGACCATCGGGAACACCGGCCTTCCGCTGGAGCCCGATGAGCTGTTTCAGCTGCCGGGTGACCGCCTGCTCGCCCGCTGGGTGACTCCCGGGGCCCGCGTCGAGCTGCTGCTGACCCCGTACGATCCCGAGCTCGACCCCGAGAACTGGGGGCCGCTTACCGACTGCCGCGCGGCGGTCTGGCGGATCGACGCCCTTTCGCCGCTCGTCCGGGTGCAGTTCTCGGCGGGGCTTCCGGAGAGTGTCGACGGAGGGTACGACGGGGGGCAGGCACTGGCTGCGATCACGGTGGAGGACGAGAGGACCCGGCTCACCATCGGGGGCAACGACGAGGAGGCGATCTGCTGCGCCGCCGACGCGGGAGAAGCACCCGGGCGGTGGGCTGCGCTGATCAACGAGGTGCACGACCGCTCGTTCAGCACGTGGGGCGTGGACTACGGCCACTACCACGGCATGTCCCTGGAGGCCGGCGACCACTGTGAACTCCCCGTGGTGGCAGCCTGGGCCCCGTCCGCCGACGAGAGTGCGAACACCTGGTACGCCGTCATGCCAACGCCAACGGTGCTGCTGAACCAGGTCACTGCCGAGCTGGAGAAGCGGGCTGGTGCTCCGGACGCGGGCTGATCACGGTCTGAGCCATAGGCGTATCGACGCGACGGTGACGGTGCCGTGGAAGACGTGCGCACGCTTGTCATAGCGCGTCGCGACAGCGCTGGAGTGCTTGAGCCGGTTGATCGTGCGCTCGACCTCGTTGCGGCGCTTGTACATCTCCTTGTCGAAGCCCGCGGGCCGGCCTCCTCGGCTGCCGCGGCGTCGGCGGTTGGCCCGCTGGTCCTTCGGCTCCGGGATGGTGTGCTTGATCTGGCGTCTTCGCAGGTAGCGGCGATTGCGGCGGGAGCTGTACGCCTTATCGCCGCCGAGGTGGTCGGGGCGGGTACGCGGATGCCCGCCACCTGGGCGCTTGACCCTGA